>PXQK01000096.1 GCA_003022085.1 Halobacteriales archaeon QH_10_65_19
CACGTACCCGGTCTGTAACATCAAAGGCTGATCGTCACCGTTACGCGAAACTACCGGCCCCACGGATCAGGGTGTCATAGGGTCGTGCGTGATTTGTTACCGCTCGGGAGTTACAATCCGTGGGTTTCAGCCTGTGAAACCACTACTCACCGGGCGTGGGCCTGAAAATAGTCACGCACGACCGTATCAGGCCGCCTGGGGACACTGGATCGTCGGCTGTGCCGTCGTTAGCTGTCCCGTCGTCTTCAAGTATCTCAGCCAGCTCAGCCCATGTGACGCTGTTTTCGGGCCCGTCAACGACGACGTTGCCTGCCGACAACGGCTGCTCTCCGGTCGGCTCCCGCTCCCATCCTGTATCCACGCCGACAGGCGGTTCGGGTCACAATCACGCCCGGTCGGAAACATGTCTAACAGGTAATGTGATACGGAAATCACCAGACACAGACAGTACAGCCGCCACAACGTATAAGTATGGTGAACGACGTATGTCCGGTTAGAAACAGTCATGTCCCGGTCCGCACTGGTCGGAAACGTCACCGCAATGCTCGAGGACGCTGGGTTCGTCGTCAGCGACCGGTGTGCGATCCGACCGAAAAGCTTCGACGTCGCGGCCCGCCGGGGCGACGACGTGTTGCTGTTAAAGATTCTCGGCAACATCGACGCGTTCGACGCCAGGACCGGAGCCGAGATGCGGCGGCTGGGCGAGTACATGCACGCGACGCCGCTGGTCATCGGCCTCCGGACGCGCGACGAGGAGCTCGAGCCGGGCGTCGTCTACTTCCGGCACGGTGTCCCGGTGTTCTCGCCGGACACGGCACTGGACCTGTTCGTCGAGGGCGTCCCGCCGCTTATATACGCGGCGCCGGGCGGGCTGTACGTCAACATCAACAGTGAGGTCCTCGCCGACGCCCGCGAGGACCGCGACTGGTCACTGGGTCAGCTCGCACAGGAGCTGGGGGTCTCCCGGCGCACCGTCTCGAAGTACGAGGACGGTATGGACGCGAGCGTCGAAATCGCCGCACAGCTAAAGGAGATATTCGAGGAGGAACTGACCTCGCCGGTGTCCGTACTGGAAGGCGCCGAATCGGTCCGCGATGCCGACGACATCCCCGAAGCACCGGAGGCCGACCCGGACGACGAGCCGATCGTGACGGTGCTCACCCGCGTCGGCTACGACGTCCACCTGACCGACCGCGCGCCGTTCAAAACGGTCAGCGAGGACGAGGACGACGGGCAGATGCTCACCGGCCACTCGGAGTTCACACAGACCGCCGAAAAACGCGCACGGATCATGTCATCGGTCGGACGCGTGGCCCGCATCCGGTCGGTCTACGTTGTCGAGAAGGCCAAACGCGAGTCCGTCGAGGGCACTGCAATCATCGAACAGACGGAGATAGAGGACATCGAAGAGCAGGACGACCTCCGGAACCTCATCCAGGACCGCGTCGAAGAAGAACCCGCGTGATTGCAGGCGGCGACGGGTCACGCGCGATCCTAATAGTGTAGTGCGCACCGACGCCGGTAGTTGCTCAGGAGTTCGAAACACTCGTCGTAAGTGTCGTCATTCTCGTCCAGTTCCACCGGACAGTCCTCCTGCTTTTCAAACAGTTCGTCGGTGACGCTCACCCGGACTACTCCGCTGACTGAGCGAACTGTATCCTACACAACGTGATGCGCTGCAACTGGGAGGTACCCCGGCGGTTAACTCGCGCAGCTACTGATACTGACAGACATACGTACGTGAACTGCTGTCCGGGCAACTGAGAGAGCCAGAGGGGCGTGAGGAACCAGACCAGTCGGGCGACGAGCGGTGCGATACGTGATGATTTATTATGATGTAGACGTAGTACACACTGATGTCCGAAATCCGCCTCTCGGAGACCAGAGATCTGTTCGTTCAGGAACTGTCGTTTCCAGCCACGTGCGACGACGTCGTCACAGCCTGCGGTGATGTCATACTGCAGGCACCGGGCGGTACCAACGAAGCGATTGCCGATGTGCTCGCCCGGTGTGACGCAGACGAGTTCGAGTCGACGGACGAACTGGTCGACACGGTCATGCTCTTTGTGAGCAACGACTACGTCGGTCGAATCGGATACGACGACCGTGGGAACAATCCGGAGTACGACAACGAGGTGTCGCTGTGATGGATACGACAGTCATCTCGGGCGTGCCGGGTGTCGGCGCTTCGGAAGTGTGCCGGCGCGCCAAGCAACGAGTAGGCGACAGGTATACGCTTCTGAACTTCGGAGATATCATGCTCGAGGAAGCGATTTCTCGGGGTATGGTCTCCGACCGTGCGGACCTCGGGACGCTGTCACGGCGGGAGACCCACCTCTTGCAGCGACGGGCCGGGGAGTTCATCGAGTCAACTGCCCGTACGAACGCAGTGATGATCGACACGCATTTTGCGGTTGCCACCGCTCACGGATTTCTCCCCGGCCTCCGCCCCGAGGTAGCCGACGACATCGACCCGACGCGGCTGGTACTCGTAGAGGCGGAGCCCAGGACGATTGCCGACCGCCGGGAGGCCGTCGACTACCGGGAGTACCGTGAGCAGGGTGTCCGCGCCATCGAACTCCACCAGGACCTGAACCGCGCGGCAGCCATGAACCACGCACTCGCTACAGGGTGTCCGGTCCGTCTTGTCGAGAACGAAGCTGCGCCGGAGGAGGCAGCAGAGACACTGGCACGGGTCGTCACCGAAGGTGATCCGGGGTAGTCGGCCGCGAGCGGCTTGACGTCCTCTCTGCGGTCACACCCGGTGGTCGGCGGTTTCGTCTGTCAGTTTACCCAGGAACTTCTCGTAGTCGGTGCCGCCAGTGCCGGTCGTCTCGCCGGTCTGTGCACGGATGTACCCCATGACCTGTCCGAAGTGGACCTTCCTGAACTGCTGCATACTGTCGATACAGCGGTTGAACGCCTCGTGCAGCTCCGGGTCGGACTGGTCGCTCACGTAAGGGCGGATGTCGACGTCCTCCTTGAAGGCAGTGATGACTGCGCGGTGGGACTCAGGCATGTACGTCCGCATGTCGAGGAGCTTTTCCAGCAGGACTGTCGACCCGTGCTCGATCCCGAGCGCGCCGTCGAGCGACGGCAACACGCAGCTCTGTGCCCCCGACCCGCCGCGGAGCGTCTGTGGCTCGCCGTCGAGTGCGTCGCCCCCCTCGTAGACGACCTCGTCGAACCCTTCGTAGTACGGGCGAAACGACGTGGCGAACACCTCCGGCTCGTTGTTCTGGGACATGCGGCCCATGATCCGTGTCTGTTCCTCCATGGACGCCGCCATCGTCCGGAGGTGCTCGCGCAGGCTGTCCGGATCGTCAGCCCGGACCGCGTCGTGGGCGTTCGCGGCCGCGACCAGCCCCGGCCCCGCCGCCGCCTCGATCGCCACGTGGATGATGACGAACCACTGCTCGTCCGACAGGGACGTAAACTCCTGGACAGTGTCGAGGTTGTCGAGCGTCGGGTCACCCTCCGGGTCGGGCCGCCTGAAGTTCTGGAGGCTGATAGTATCGTACGAGAGGATGGGTTTTCGCCCGAGCCGCCGGGAGGACTGGTACAGCGGCACCGCGACCCCCGCCGGCAGACTGTCGACAGGCCCCGACCCGATCTCGTTGACGTACCCGCTCGCAAAAAACCCCGTGAGCAGACAGAGACGCCGGACCTCCTGGTCCGAGAGCTCCTCGAACAGCCCGTCAGGTGGCTCAGGCAACGCGTCCAGTGCCGGCCGCGACTCCCCCGTCTCGAGCAGCGCCGGGAGCCGCTCCCCCATCTCGTCGAGCGATCGCAGGTACTCGCTGGCTGCCGGGCCGTGGCTGGCCGTCTCGAACCGGACCAGCGGATCCTCGTTCGGCAGGAACCCGCGGCTCTCGGTGATCCCGTACTGGTCCAGCGCCGCGGCGCTCCTCTGTGTCATCACCCGGGGTTCGAGCCCCTCTGTAATCAAAGTTGTTTTACCTCGAACACATCAGAGAATATAAATTTACACCGTCGGTGTCACCTGCGGTAATGTGAACAGACAGCTTCACCGATAGACACATATTCCGGGTAGTGTACGGATACGGACAGTAGCACCGGGTGACTGGTCGGGGGCGTCGTTACGAACCATCAAGAGTTATGCGCGCAGGGCGAAAGTGACTACACATGACGGAGTTCTCACGCCGCGTCGAGCAGGTGTCGATAAGCGGCATCCGGGAGGTCTTCGAGGCCGCCGGCGAGGATGCGATCAACCTCGGCCTGGGACAGCCCGACTTCCCGACGCCCGAACACGCCCGCCAGGGTGCCGTCGAGGCCATCCAGTCCGGGAAGACGGACGCCTACACTTCGAACAAGGGCACCGAGTCGCTCCGGGAGGCAATCGCCGGGAAGCACGCCCGCGACAACGACCTCGACGTCGACCCGGCGAACGTGATCGCGACCGCTGGCGGCAGCGAGGCGCTCCACGTCGCGATGGAGGCCCACGTCGACCTGGGCGAGGAGGTCATCTTCCCCGATCCTGGATTCGTCTCCTACGACGCCCTGACCCGTCTCGCCGGCGGCGAACCCCGTCCCGTGGGGCTCCGGGACGACCTGACGCTTTCCCCCGCAGCGGTCGAGAACGCGATCACCGACGACACCGCTGCCTTCGTGGTCAACAGCCCCGCCAACCCGACCGGCGCGGTTCAGTCGACCGCCGATATGCGGGAGTTCGCCCGCATCGCCGACGAGCATGACGTCCTGTGCATCTCCGACGAGGTGTACGAACACATCATCTTCGAGGGCGAGCACCGCTCGCCGATGGAGTTCGCCGAGAGCGACAACGTTCTCGTGGTCAACGCCTGCTCGAAGACCTACTCGATGACCGGCTGGCGGCTCGGCTGGGTGACCGCCTCCCACGAGCGGATCGAGCGGATGCTCCGGGTCCACCAGTACGTCCAGGCCTGCGCCAGCGCGCCGGCCCAGTACGCCGCAGAGGCGGCGCTGTCGGGCCCACAGGACGCTGTCGGCGAGATGGTCGAAGCGTTCGAGCGGCGCCGGGATGTTCTCCTCGAGCGGTTCGCCGAGATGGGCGTCGACTGTCCACGGCCCGAGGGCGCGTTCTACGCGATGCCGAGGGTCCCCGACGGCTGGGTGGACGAAGTGCTCGACCGCGGTGTCGTCGTGGTGCCGGGCGACGCGTTCGGCGAACACGGCGCCGGCTACGCCCGCATCTCCTACGCCGCCGATCTCGAGACGATCGAGGAGGCACTCAACGTCATGGAAGCCACAACGGAAGCCGTACGCTCGTAGCGCCACTCTCTTGACATCCTCCTCCGCGTGAACGCGGAGGAATCCCGAGCGGTGGGAGTTTCAGGTTTGACAGTGCCACCGAGCATCCGGTCGGTCGGAATCCAGCGGGATGCTCGTGATCTGAGGCGGGTGGGACTGCTGGGAGTGCCAAGCCCCCGGTACTCCTATCCTCGGTCATATTCGGACTCCCGGTGTTGTTTGTGCCACGGGGAGTCCGGCAGACTTCGACGGACTCGGAGTTACTTTCGTGGTGCTTTCAAGCAGTCGGGCACTGCATCGGTTCATTGTCGGAACCGACCGTTCACCCGGCTGGTTCCGGATACTGCCTCGTTATTGCGGGCGGACAGGCCGCCTCCGCAGGACGGGTCGGAATCCGCTCCGTTCCGACCGATTCCTCCATCTGAGCAGGGCGGCCTGTCACTTAAATGTCCGCGTTGGAAACTCAGGACAGGCGTATAGACGGTGGTCTGTGTCTCTGAGTGACGGCGCGTATCCACGCCGTGAACGACGTGGTATTGCGCCTGTTCCGCCTATAATAGTTTCAAACCTGTGAATATTCCCTCCTCGACCGTAACCACTATTTGGAACCTCGGCAATACCGTGTATTAGTT
>PXQK01000097.1:0-8369 GCA_003022085.1 Halobacteriales archaeon QH_10_65_19
AGCGGCTGGTCGCGCTCGACGAAGCGGGCGAGATCACCGTCGAGTACGTCGGTCGGCGGCCCGAGGCCCTGGAGAAGCGCGACGCCGGCGAGGGCGAAATCGACGCGCTGATCCGGGACGTCGCCGTCGACCGCGCAGCGACGCTGGTGACCAGCGACGAGGTGCAGGCGGAGGTCGCCCGGGCAAAGGGGTTCGAGGTGACCTACCTCGAACCGGAGACCCGTACGGTCGAGGAGCTCGCAATCGAGGAGTTCTTCGACGAGGAGACGATGAGCATCCACCTCAAGGTCGGCGTGGCGCCGATGGCAAAGCGGGGCAGCATCGGCGAGATGCGCTACGACGCGATCCGCGAAACGCCGCTGACAGAGGACGACCTCCGGGAGTACGCCGCGGACATCGAGGAGGCAACCCGGCACCACCCCGAGGGGTTCGTCGAACTCGACGAGCCCGGGATGACGATCATCCAGTACCGCGAGTTCCGGATCGCCATCGCCCGTCCGCCCTTCAGCGACGGCATGGAGATCACGGCGGTGCGGCCGATCGCCAAGACGACGCTCGAGGACTACGAGTACGCCACGGACCTCCGGGAGCGGCTGCTGGAACGCCAGCGGGGCGTGCTAATCTCGGGGTCGCCCGGTGCGGGCAAGTCGACGTTCGCACAGGCGGTCGCGGGCTTCCTCAACGAGTCGGGGTACGCGGTCAAGACGATGGAGAAGCCACGCGACCTCCAAGTCGGGTCCGAGATCACGCAGTACACCGCCCTGGACGGGCGCATGGACAAGACCGCCGACTCGCTGTTGATGGTCCGTCCGGACTACACAATCTACGACGAGGTGCGCAAGACCGGCGACTTCGAAGTGTTCGCGGACATGCGACTGGCTGGCGTCGGTATGGTCGGAGTCGTCCACGCGACGCGCGCCATCGACGCGCTCCAGCGGCTGATCGGCCGGGTCGAACTGGGGCTGATCCCGCAGGTCGTCGACACCGTCGTCTACATCGAGGCCGGCCGCGTCGCGAAGGTGTACGACGTTGTCACCGAGGTCAAGGTGCCCGAGGGCCTGATGGAGGAGGACCTCGCCCGGCCCGTCATCATGATCCGGGATTTCGAGACCGGCCAGCCGGAGTACGAAATCTACACGTTCAACCAGCAGGTCGTGACGGTCCCGGTCGGCGAGGGTGAGGGCGGGGACGACTCGGGGGTCGACCGGATTGCCAAACAGGAGATCGAGCGCGAGATCCGGTCGGCCGCCCGGGGCCACGTCGAGGTCGACATCCGCGGGCCCAACACGGCCGTCGTCTGGGTCGAGGAAAGCGACATCTCGACGGTCATCGGCAAGGGCGGCGGCCGCATCTCCGACATCGAGAACCGGCTGGGTATCGACATCGACGTCCGGACCCTCGCCGAACGCGACGGCGGCGGTTCGAGTTCCCCTGGTACGAGCGGCGGATCAGGGGGGCCGCGTGGCGCTCTGCGGGGCAAGACGGTTACGCCCGACGTGACCAGCGGACACGTTGTCATCCCGCTGGACGGCCACGCCGGCGAGACCGTCGAGGTCCAGGCCGACGGCGAGTATCTCTTCACGGCGACGGTCTCCCGCGGCGGCGAGATCCAGGTCTCCCGCGGCAGCGCTATCGCCGAGGAACTCGAGCAGGCGATCGACCACGGCCGGACGATCGCGGTCGTGCCGTCCTGATACGGTCGTGCGTGATTCGGTACCGCCGGCCGCTCGGCTCACCGTCAGGATTTCACAGTCGAGTATCGCGGTCTCGGATCCTGAAACCGCCGAACCCTGGTAACGGAGCGGTAGCGGATCACTCCGGCGGCCCATCCTGCGATGTCCGCTCGACAGACAGCACATCGAGTCCCTCGTTCATCGCAACTACCAGTATCTCGTCTTCGACAGGGATCGTAGTCCGGAACCGGTAGGGATCGGTGGTGGTGACCGTCGTCGTGACCCCGCGGACGAACTGCGAGTTGTCCGCCGTGAGCTTCCGGAATGGCAGTTTCTCCGTCAGTCCGTGGTCGTGGTAGAACGCGACGACCGCCGGGTGATTCAGCGCCGCGAACCAGGGGGCCGACTGCCGGCTGTACCGGCAGTTCTCGCAGGTGAACGTCGACCACACTTCGAAGCGGGTGTCACAGCGGGGGCACAGCCCTGCGTCGTCGGGTTCGTGGTCGGTGCAGAGCTCGTGTGAGATGCTGATACTCCCCGCACACTCGGGACAGACGCCTTTCATCATCGGCGCGATCTTCGAGTCGTAGAGGACGTGTGCGGCGTCGACAACGCCCTCGTGGTCGCGCCCGGTCAGTCCCGCCGGCGGAAACTCGAAGTGTACCGTAGTGCCGTCGGGGAACTCCCCGCCGACGACGCCGTCACAGTCGGTACACCGGACCGAAATTGTCTCCTCCCGGTAGGCCATCTCCATCGACGCGTTGCAGTAGGGACAGCGCTTGTCTGTCTCCACCGGCGGGATCGACGGGTCGGACGTGATCGTCCCCGACAGCACCGCGCGGACAACCTGTTCGCCGGCGAACCGCAAGACGTACCCATCTTCGGTCTTCCTGACGAACTGCCCGTCGAGTTTCCCGAGGTGGTAGTTGAAGTTCCCCGTGTCGTCCGGTGCAACCGTCTTCTGGAGGACAGTAAACGACATCGGCTCGCCCGACTCCCACAGCTCCCGCAGTACCGCTATCCGCGTCTCGTTAGCCAGGACGGCGAACGCCTCGCCGGCGCTCATCTCCCTGATCTCCTCCCCGTCTACTGGGGCAGTCATACCGGTGTGTTGATCAGTCTAATAAAAATCTTTGTGGCCAGGGGCGGCTGCTTTTTCAGCCTTCGAGGCCTACACCCACGGGATGTCAGGTGACGGATCCTCGCCGCGGATCAGCGTTGCGGTCGTCGACGCAGAGACGGCGGGCAACGTGGGGACGATCGCCCGCGCGATGAAGAACTTCGGGCTTCGAGAGCTGCTGCTCGTCGACCCGCCGCCGCTTTCCCCAGACGGCGAGGCCTACGGATTCGCCGGCCAGGCCCGCGAAGACGTTCTCCCGAACGCGGTCGAACTCAGCTTCGACGACCTCGCCGAGGGGTACCACACTGTCGGCTGCACCGCGATCACCAACGAGGATCCGACGAGTCACGTCCGCTATCCAGCGTTCACGGCGGACGAGCTCGTCGGCCACGTCGGGGGAGTCGAGGCCGATGTCGCGCTCGTGTTCGGCCGCGAGCGCGTCGGCCTGACCAACGACGAACTCGCCCGCCTCGACGTTATCTGCTCGATCCCCGCCAGCGCCGACTACTCGTCACTGAACCTCGGGCAGGCGGCGACAATCGTGCTGTACGAACTCCGCGATGTGACACTCGCAGAGACGCAGCATCCGGAGATGCTCCACGAGCGCGCGGGCGAAAACGAGATCGACCGCCTCTACAACCAGTTCGACGACCTCCTGGCTGCAATCGGCCACCCCGACCCGAAGCGCGCGAAGGCAAACCGACTCCTGCGCCGGCTGCTCGGCCGCGCCCACCCCACGCCCCGCGAGGTTAGCACCCTCCAGGGTATCCTCCGGCGTGCCACCGAACTGAGCGGTTCGGCCGACCGGGACGTGAAGTAGCGAGTCGCTGTCAATACCCGTCAGCGTCCCGGATCGGACACAACCTCCCTGTATCCCTTCACAACTTTTATACCACTTTTCCTGCATCCAATCTGTATACAGCGTCCGGTCTACGAACTCCTGGAGTAGACGAGAGAGTCGTCACGTGTCCGCCAGGGAGTCCCACTGGCCGCGGAAAAAGAGGAGCGGATCTTCGTCGGCGTCGAGAATCTCGCCGGCCTGAACCCGGCCGACGTAGATCGTGTGGTCGCCGGCCTCGTGGGCAGCGTCGACGGTGCAGTCCACGTACCCGATGGCGTTCTCGAAGATCGGGGCCCCCGTCGCTTCGGTCCGGGTCGGGCGGGTCTCGAAGGGATCTGCCGGCAGTTCGCCGATGTTCGCGAAGTGGCCGCCCAGGTCCTGCTGGGCGGCCGCGAGGATACTGGCGTTCGCCGTCATGCCGTGTGGCTCCTCACCCGGGAGTGTCATGACTGTACAGCCCGTTGCGAAGTTCCCCATGATCCGCCTGAACGTGTCACCGTCTACCGACATACTTCTCCTACGTGGTGCTCCCTTTCAAGGGCAGCGTTTTCCGTCTCCGAGAAGCCAACGACGTCAGTCGTTGGTAGCTGACCCGGCCCGCTTCTGGATCTCCTCGCGGAGGACGTCGCTGACGACGTCGCCGTCGGCCTTGCCCCGAAGCTCGCCCATGCACTCGCCCATCAGCGCCGAGAACGCGGCCATCCCCTCCTGGTCGACCTGATCTGCGTTGCGCTCGACGACCGTCGACACGGCCTCGCGAACCTCGTCTTCGGCGGCACTGCCCAGGCCCTCCTGCTCGGCAGCCTCCTCGGCCGACAGGTCGGGCTGCTCGGCGAGTGCGGTCAGCAGGTCCGGTACACCCTCCTTTGCGACTTCGCCGTCCGCGAGCAGCGCGAACACCTCCCGGAACTGTTCGTCGGTGAGCTGCTCGACTGGGACGCCGTTGCGCCGGAGCTCCGTTACGGTCGATTCGAGGGTGCCCGCGGCGAGAGTGGGGTCGACGCCCGTGTCGACAGCCTCCTCGAACAGTGGCATGCGCTGGCCGAATGCGACCTGCTCGGCAAGCACCTCGTCCAGGCCGTGCTCGGACTGGTAGCGCTGTACCTTCTCGGTCAGAAGCTCCGGGGTATCGACCGCCGTCGGATCGGGCTCGACCGGCGGCACGTCCGTCTCGGGGTACATCCGTGCCGCACCGGGCAGCGGACGCAGGTACGCGGTCGTACCGTCCTCGTTTGCGCCGCGGGTCTCCTCGGGGACGCCCGCGAGTGCGTCCTCGGCGCGCTCGACCACCGCGTCGACTGCGAGGCCGGCCGTCTCCGGATCGTCGGCGACTAACGCGACCGCGTCCTCGGGGCCGGCCCCGACCGCCGCTTCCAGCGCATCGACCTCTTTGGCGGTGACGCCGTAGGCCGGCAGCTCGTCGGTGTGGAAGACGCCGCCGGCGCCCTGGCGCTTGGCGTGGTCCGCGAGTTCGGTGCCCAGCCGCCGGTCGGGCTGGATCTCCCGGCCGACGACCCCGTCGAAGCCGGCGAGGCGGACCGCCATCGCCGTGCCGCCCCGGGAGAGCGCGCCACCGATCACGCCGCTGTCGGTGTCCGCAAACACCTCGGAGACGTCCTGTGGCTCCCCGACGGACGCGTCCCGGTCCGCGAGTTCGTCGGCGACCTCGAGCAGTTCGACCTGGCGGCGCACCTCGTTGCAGACGATATCGTCGATGTCGTCGAGGCTCTGGACGCCCTTGATCTCGACGCGGGCACCCTCGGCGATCGAGACGTTGACGTCCTGGCGGATGCTGCCCAGGCCGCGTTTTACTTTCCCCGTCGAACGGAGCAGCATACCGATCCGCTCTGCGGCCTCGCGGGCCTGCTCGGGGCTCCGAATATCCGGCCGGGTTCCGATCTCGACCAGCGGAATCCCGAGACGGTCGAGGCTGTACCTGACGCCGGCCTCGGTTTCGGCGACCCGCTGTGCACTCTCCTCTTCGAGCATCAGGTCCTCGATGCCGACCGGCCCGCCGTCGGTCTCGATGGCGCCGTCGTTCGCGACGAGCATCGTCCGCTGGAATCCGGTCGTGTTCGACCCGTCGACGACGATCTTGCGCATCACGTGGAGCTGATCCGCGATTCTCATATCCAGGAGTTCCGCGATCTCCATCGCCGTCCCAAGTGCCTCGGTGTCGACACGGCCCGGCGGCTCGTCGTCCTCCTCGACGAGGCAGGTGCTGTCGTAGGCGAGGTACTCGAACTCGCGGCCGACGCGACTCTCTTCGAGTGCGGCCTGGTCGATCTCGCCCAGCTCGCTCTTTGTCGGGTGCAGGTACCGCGTGAACGTCTGCGTCGCCGCCTCGGGCTCGCGCAGTGCCGTCAGGCACGCACAGAACAGCTTCGTCTCTGTGTCCAGCTGCTGGTGGATCTCGAGCCCGGCGACCAACCCCAGTTCCTCGTAGTCGTATTCGGTCATTGGCGTGTTCTCCGGCACCGAAGGGCAAAAAACGTACTATCCACTCGGACACGTGCCCGAGCAACCCCGCGCTCCGGTTCGTAACGAGGTTTCGAGAATCGAAACACCGATCGGAGTCGGTGGTTTGTCAGCTTGTTTTTAGTTACTGAGAACGTCCACCGGCTTTATCAGGTCGGCCTCAGACGTACGGACATGGGAGTGGTGGAGCGGTCGAGCGCGAACGTAGAGTCCTGTATTGCGGCGTTAGAGGAGTCCTACAGCGCGTTTTCTGTTAACCAGACCACCATCGAGGTGTCGCCGGCCCAGTACGATCAAGCGCGCGAGGAGGCTCGCGAGGACCGGATTGACCTGTACGCAAAGGTGAAAAACAACCAGGACGAGGTACTTCACATCCAGCAACAGGACGCGCTCGCGCTCCCCTCCACGTCGACCGCGGTGGACAGGTCGCCGGAGCTAGCCGTGTGCGAGGCGGTCACGGAGGCGACCGGGGTCGAGTGTTCGATCACCGCCGTCGATCGAGCCACGATCATCGGCATCTCGAACGCCGAGGACGCAGACCCCGGGACGATCTACCGGCTTGCGGTCGTCTTCGAGGCAACTCGGGTGGCTGGCACCGCCAACCCGGACGCGGTGTGGCAACAGACAGTGACGACACCACAGCCGATCGAGGGCTGATACTGGCGGACGTAACTCTGTTACGCAGACCGTATCACGTCCGACAGTATGAGCGATCTCTACGGCGTTAGATAACGCCGGTGACGCTCGCTGCCTCGCGGGCGGCCGGCTCGTTGATGCCGTCGCCGAGAATCGTGTAGCGGTCGCGGATCCCGTGGGCCGAGGTGAGCGCGTCGATGACCGTCCCCTCGTCAATCCCGAGGTCGGCGGCAGTGGTCGGCGCGCCGATACTCCGGAGCGCGTCGCGGACCTCCGTCCAGTCGCCGTCGTCGCCGCTCTGGAGGTACGCCGTCATGATCGAGCCGACACCGACCTGGTGGCCGTGCAGTGCAACACCGGGTGCGAGCCGGTCGAGCTGGTGAGAAAAGAGGTGTTCGGCGCCGCTTGCCGGCCGGGAGGAGCCCGCAATGCTCATCGCCACACCCGACGAGACAAGAGCTTTGACGACAATCCAGGCTGACTCCTCCAGTCCCTGCCGGATCGAGCCCGAGTTCTCGACGAGCATCTCCGCGGTCATCCGCGAAAGCGCGCCGGCGTACTCCGAGTAGTAGACGTTCTGGAGGCGGTGGGCGAGCTGCCAGTCCCGGACGGCCGTGTAATTCGAGATGATATCCGCGCATCCGGCAGTCATCAGCCGCCAGGGGGCGTCCGCGATCACCGAGGTGTCTGCGACCACCGCCAGCGGGGGCTCCGCCGCGACGCTGTGGCGGGTGTCGCCCTCGGGTACCGAGCCGCGGCCGGAGACGATGCCGTCGTGGCTGGCCGCGGTCGGGACCGAGACGAACCCCTGCTCGCAGTCCGCGGCGGCCATCTTCGCAATGTCGATCGCCTTCCCCCCGCCGACGCCGACCAGATAGCCGGGGTCGACCTCGTCGGCCCGTGCGAGCACCCGCTCGACAGCGTCGAAGGTCGCCTCCTCGACGACGATCAGCTCCGGCTCCGGCCCCAGCCGCGAGAGCTCCGCGACGACGCGGTCGCCCGCGACTGACCGCGGCGTTGGGCTCGTGACCACCAGCGGCGTCCCCGAGAGGTACAGCTCCGCGACCGCCTCGCCGGTCCGCTCGAGAACGCCGTGCCCGACCACGACGTTCCGTGGCAGCCGTATCCACGTCGACTTCCGAAACATACAGGCGGTTTTTCGCGTACTCCTTTCAACCTTTCCAGACGAACCCCGCGCATCCATCCCCGTGGGCTGCCGGCGCGTCCCTGAAGGAGCCGATCACCGGGGCGCAGTCCCTGCGGCGGCCACCAGCCGAATCGTTTCCGATACTGTCGGACGTGACTCTTCGTAGCGGTAACAGGCTACATGTAGCCCAGGTCCCGCAGCCGCTCCATAAGGTCTTCCTTGTCCTGTGCACGGCCGGCGCGTTCGGTCGTAGACTCGATATCCTGGAGCCACGCGGGCTCCTCGTCGCTTTTCTCGGTGCTGATCTCGCTGCCGAGCGACCGGTAGCCGGCGAAGTACTTCGGCGAGACCGGCACGTCCTCCCGCTCGACGCCTTCGGGGAGGTCCTCGGCCCCCGTGGGGACGTAGCCGTCGTCGGGGTACGCCTCGACGGTCTCCGGGACGACGTAGTTCCAGAACGCGTCCCAGACGGCG
>PXQK01000097.1:8393-9208 GCA_003022085.1 Halobacteriales archaeon QH_10_65_19
TCGAGCGCCTCGTTCAGCGCCACCGTCTTGAGCAGGTGGTTGCCGACGTAGGTGTCCAGCAGGAAGGGGAACGTCTCCTCTTCGTACTCCAGAATGTCGCGGACGTGGTGCCGGTTGTGCTCGTTCAGTTCCGCGACGGGAATGTCGTCGCCGGGGGCGAGGCCGTGCTCCTCGACGTAGCGGCCGACGTCCTCGTTGCGGGCGTATATCACTTCGAGGTCCCACTCCTCGGCCCAGCGGTCGACGAAGCCGTGGATCTCATCGAAGTGCTGGAAGTGATCGATGAAGACGACCGGCGGCACGGCCAGGTCGAACTCCCGGGCCACCTCTCGCACGAAGTACATCGTCAGCGTCGAGTCCTTGCCGCCAGTCCACATCACGACCGGGTTCCTGTACTGTTCGAGACCGTTCCGGGTGACGTCGATCGCCTTCTCGATCTTGTCCTCGATATCCGGATACGTCTCCGGCGATTCGCCCTCGCCTGCCGTGTGATCCACGTCGAGATACGACGGGAACTCCTCTGTAGACATTCTATATGATTCCAGGAGAATCCCAGACAAGTACTTTTCGCGTTCGGGATTCCGGGGATGACCTCGTCGATGGCGTCCCTGACGGAGCGTTCGATCATGAACTCGTGGCTCCCCCCCGCCGGGCTGCTGGATGATGTCATACGGTCGTGCGTGATTATTTTCAGCATCGGGTCCAAATATCGGCGGTTTCGCGGGCTGAAACGCCTAATGCGCGATTTCATAGCGGTAAAGAGTCACGCACGACCGTATCAGTGAAGGGCTCGAAGCCGTCGGAGTCGGCGTGTT
>PXQK01000098.1 GCA_003022085.1 Halobacteriales archaeon QH_10_65_19
TGGAGGTTGGTATTCAGTGATACGGGGCGCTTAGCTCAGCTTGGACAGAGCACTTGGCTTCGGACCAAGATGCCGCGGGTTCAAATCCTGCAGCGCCCATCATTCTGCGTGACGGGCAACATTTGACAGACGGCAGTACGACGTTTGGCTCTTGCCCAGTCGAGTGAAACAGCGTGAGAATCACGGCATCCCGCCAGCAATGCTGGAGTATGCCAACCCAAACAGCATTCGGCGGGATGCTTCGGGATGTTGTCGAGCTCTGCACTCCTCCTCATAGGGTCGTGCGTGAGTATTTTCGGCATTGCTCCGAAATATCGGTGGACAGCATCTGAGACTTCCACTCTGTCCGGCCGGGCGGTACAGAGTCACGCACGACCCTATCATACATCACGCACGAGGGAGTTACGCAGGATTCCCCTCAAGTCACTATGATCGTGTCGCACAGAGCCGTTCTGAGCGGATGGAGCCGCCCCGACTCCGATACGAAAATTAAAACGACTGGACGCCCGAAAGAGGGCGTAATGGACGTCGCGGACATTCCAAACGTACCGGACTGGCTGCCGGACCACCTCCGGGATGAGGGCATCGAGTCGCTGTACCCGCCACAGGCCGAGGCTGTCGAGCGCGGTGTGACCGAGGGCGAGAACCTCGTCGCTGCGGTCCCGACCGCCAGCGGGAAAACGCTGGTTGCGACGCTGGCGATGCTCTCGAGCATCGGCGGTGACAGCAGCGACTCCCGACCCGGACAGCCCGCTGACGGCGGCACGGCGCTGTACATCGTCCCGCTGCGTGCGCTCGCCAGCGAGAAGGAAGCCGAGTTCGTCGAGTTCGAGGCCTACGGGCTTGACGTCGGCGTCTCGACGGGCAACTACGAGTCCGACGGTGGCTGGCTCGCGGGCAAAGACGTTATCGTCGCCACCAGCGAGAAAGTGGATTCCCTTGTGCGAAACGATGCGCCGTGGCTCGACAAGCTCTCCTGTGTCGTCGCAGACGAGGTGCATCTGGTCAACGACGGAGAGCGCGGGCCGACGCTGGAAGTGACGCTGGCGAAGCTCCGGTCGCTGAACCCGTCGCTCCAGACCGTCGCGCTGTCGGCGACAATCGGCAACGCCGACGGGCTCGCCAACTGGCTCGACGCCGCGCTGGTCGACTCGACGTGGCGGCCGATCGACCTCCGGAAGGGGGTCCACTACGGCGACGCGCTCCACTTAGAGGACGGCAGCCAGCAGCGTGTTCCCGTGCGCAACAGCGAGGACCAGCCCGCGGCCATCGTCCGCGACACGCTCGGGGAGGGCGGCTCGTCGCTCGTGTTCGTCAACTCGCGGCGCAACGCCGAGGCTGCGGCGCGACGGCTGACGTCGACGACCGACGACTTCCTGACCGACGACGAGCGGAGAGCACTCGCCGACGTCGCGGACGAGATCCGGGAAGCGAGCGACACGGACACGAGCGATGACCTCGCCGACGCCGTCGAGCGGGGAGCGGCCTTTCACCATGCGGGGCTGTTGCGCGACCACCGCGGACTCGTCGAGGACGCTTTCCGGGACCGGCTGGTGAAAGTCATCTGTGCAACGCCAACGCTCGCAGCGGGCGTAAACACCCCTGCCCGGCGGGTCATCGTTCGGGACTGGCGGCGCTACGACGGCACCGTCGGCGGGATGCAGCCGCTGTCGGTGCTAGAGGTCCACCAGATGATGGGACGGGCCGGCCGGCCAGGCCGAGACCCGTACGGCGAGGCGGTGCTGGTCGCCGGCGGCCACGACGAACTCGACGAACTGTTCGAGCGGTACGTCTGGGCGGAACCCGAGCCCGTGCAGTCGAAACTCGCTGCCGAACCCGCACTCCGGACCCACCTGCTCGCGACGGTCGCCTCCGGCTTCGCCCGCTCGCGCCCGGAGGTCCTTGAGTTCCTCGAGGGGACGCTGTACGCCGAGCAGACTGCCGGGCGCGACCGCCTGGAGACGGTCACCGACGACGTCATCGCGTACCTCCGGGCCAACGACTTCCTCGAAACCGATGGCGACACGCTGTCGGCGACGAGCCTCGGCCACTCCGTCTCGCGGCTGTACCTCGATCCGATGAGTGCCGCCGAGATCATCGACGGGCTCGAAGACGCCGCCGGGGCTGCTGACAGTGCCGCCGCAGACGACGCCGGGGCAGGACCGACGGCACTCGGCCTCTACCACCTCGTCTGTCGGACGCCGGACACCTACGAGCTGTACCTCCGGTCGGGCGACGAGGAGGAGTACACGATGCTGGCCTACGAGCGCGAGGCGGAACTGCTGGGGCGGGCACCCTCGGAGTTCGAGGACGCGTTCGACGACTGGCTCTCCGCGCTGAAGACCGCCCGACTGCTCGAGGACTGGGCCAGCGAGATCGACGAGGACGAGATCACCGACCGCTACGGCGTCGGGCCGGGCGACATCCGGGGCAAGGTCGACGCCGCGCAGTGGCTGCTCGGCGCGGCAGAGTCGCTCGCGGGCGAACTCGACCTCGGGGTCGGGAGCAAGATCCGGAAGGCCCGCGTCCGGGTCGAGCACGGCGTCAGCGAGGAACTGGTCGACCTCGCGGGTGTGCGCGGCGTCGGTCGCGTGCGAGCCCGCCGGCTGTTCGACGCCGGCATCGAGACCCGCGCCGAACTCCGGGAGGCCGACAAGGCCCAGGTACTCGCCGCGCTCCGTGGCCGGCGAAAGACCGCTGAAACAATTCTCGAGAACGCCGGCCACCGCAGCCCCTCGATGGACGACGTCGAACCCGACGAAGGCGTTGCCGCCGAGGCAGCCGGCGGCAGCTCCGGATCCAGCGACGGCAACGGAGAGACGGACGACCAGGCCAACCTCGGTGACTTCTGATGGAGGTCGTCGAAGGCGTCGCAGGGATCGACGACCCCGACGCGTTCCTCGGCACGGTCGACGACGTTGCCGAGGCCCATGGCGTGACAATCCAGGCCTTCGACGCGCGGTACGTCGTCGGCCGCGAGCACCTCGAACGTGCGGTCGCCCTCGCAACGCGGGCCATCTCGCGTGGCGAGGCCATCGCCCGCGACGAGGGCGTCGAAATCCTGCTGTACGCCGCCGGCCGCCGGCAGATCAACCGGGCGCTCGCGATGGGTGTCCCGGAGGGCGAGTCACCGCTCGTCGCCGTCGTCGTCGACACCGGTTCGGAGTCACCCGCAGGCGTGCCGACCGCCGACGAAGCGGCCGCTGCGGACGCGCTACGCGACCACCTCGACCCCACGGAGACGCTCGGCGAGTACGACGAGGACCGCGTGTGTGACTTTTTCGGAATTACGGAGCGGGAGCGCGAGGCGACTGTCGGTGACCTGACAGACCTGGTCTGCGAGCGCGCCGCGTTGCTCGTTGTCGAACAGTGACCGGCTACCCCCCGCTGTGTCCGGGGACGATTACTGGTACACCCAGAGTGCAACAGCGATGACCGCGAGCGCGAACACGCCGCCGGCGAAAAACAGCAAGCCCGGGGGCAATCCCGCCGCGGCCTCCGCTGCCGTCTCCGCCGACTCGGGTGTCGGCGTCGCGTCCGGAGTCGGCGTCCCCTCGCCTCCCGTGCTGGTGATCCCAGGCTCGTCGGGTGTCCCCGTCCAGCCACCGTTCCCGTTCCCGTTTCCAGCGGGTGCGCCTGCGTCGCCGCTCGGTCCGGTGGTGGACTCCCACGGCAGTCCATCGTCGAACAACGCCTGGACGGCGAGGCTGGCGGCCGCAAGCACGCCGAGGGCACCGAGCAGCCGCGAGAGCGCGGTCCGGAGCGTCGACCCCTGTTCCTCGTCGCCGGCGTAGATGACCAGCGGCTGGTCGGCAGGGGCGAAGACGTCCATCTCCCGCCCTTTCTCTGAGTACGCGGTGTCGACGACGTCGACTGCGCCGGCGCTGCGGAGCTTGTCGAGGTGGTACTGTGTGTTCTGGACCGACGTGTCGACCCGTTCGGCGAGCTCCGAGGGCGGGGCCGGCCGCTCGTGGAGTTCGACGAGCAGCTGGCGGGCAGTTTTCGAGGAGAGCGCCGAGAGCACGTCGTCGGCATCCTCACTGTCGACGTCGACGACCCGCGGCTCGGCGTCGTCTGGCTGGGTCGTGTCGGGTCTGGAGGGCAACAGCGACATCGACACCCCTACGAGGGCGGTCCTCATCAGTCTTGTTTCCTGTTTCACAGGATACCCGTATCCGCGGTTCGTCACGTACTTGATGTTGAACTCCGTACAACATCGTTATGGAGTACCTCGACCGCCGTCGGGACCGGATCGAGACGCGCCTCGAGGCGGTGCTGGACGGGACGCAGCCCTCGGAGCTCCGCGAGCGGGTCCGTCACGTCGCGCTGTCGGGCGGCAAGCGCGTCCGGCCGACGATCACGGTGCTGGTCTGTGAGGCACTTGAGGGCGACCTCGAGACGGCCGTCGAGTTCGCGGTCGGGGTCGAACTCGTCCACAACGCGTCGCTGGTCATCGACGACATCATCGACGAG
>PXQK01000099.1:0-6070 GCA_003022085.1 Halobacteriales archaeon QH_10_65_19
GGCGTTCGCCGTGGGGCAAAACTGCGGGAGAGCGGCGCGTGGGGGTCGCGGCGGAGAACGGGATCTAGCAACTTTTAACCGGGACAATCGGATACATTCGGACACGATGACGAGCAACAAGATTCTGGGCATCGACCTCGGGACCACGAACAGCGCGTTCGCGGTCATGGAGGGGGGTGACCCGGAGATCATCGTCAACAGCGAAGGCGACCGGACAACACCCTCTGTGGTGGCCTTTTCGGACGGAGAGCAGCTGGTCGGCAAGCCGGCCAAAAACCAGGCCATCCAGAACCCCGACGACACCGTCGAGTCGATCAAACGCCACATGGGCGAGGAGGACTACACCGTCGAACTCGACGACGAGGAGTACACGCCCGAACAGGTCTCGGCGATGATCCTCCAGAAGATCAAGCGGGACGCCGAGGAATACCTGGGTGACGAGGTCGAGAGGGCGGTCATCACCGTTCCGGCGTACTTCTCGGACCGCCAGCGCCAGGCGACCAAGGACGCCGGCGAGGTCGCCGGCTTCGAGGTCGAGCGCATTATCAACGAGCCCACCGCGGCGAGCATGGCGTACGGGCTCGACGACGAGTCCGACCAGACGGTGCTGGTGTTCGACCTCGGCGGGGGGACCTTCGACGTCTCGATCCTCGAACTCGGCGGCGGCGTCTACGAGGTCGTCGCCACCAACGGTGACAACGACCTCGGCGGCGACGACTGGGACCAGGCGGTCATCGACTGGCTCGCCGAGGAGTTCTACGAGGAACACAGGATCGACCTCCGCGAGGACCGGCAGGCCCTCCAGCGGCTCTACGAGGCAGCCGAGGAGGCGAAAGTCGAACTCTCCAACCGCAAGGAGACGACCATCAACCTCCCCTTTATTGCGGCGGACGACGACGGTCCGAAGGATCTCGAGGCGTCGCTCACGCGGGCGAAGTTCGAGTCGCTGACCGAGGACCTGGTGGAGCGGACAGTCGGACCGACCGAACAGGCCCTCGAGGACGCCAGCTACACGAAAGGCGACATCGACACTGTCATTCTGGTCGGCGGCTCCACCCGGATGCCGCAGGTCCAGGAGAAAGTCGAGGAGCTGACCGGCCAGGAGCCCAAGAAGAACGTCAATCCCGACGAGGCGGTGGCGCTGGGTGCCGCGATCCAGGCCGGCGTCCTCTCGGGGGACGTCGACGACATCGTCCTCGTGGACGTCACGCCGCTGTCGCTCGGCGTCGAGGTCAAGGGTGGCCTCTTCGAGCGCCTGATCGAGAAGAACACGACAATTCCGACTGAGGAGTCGAAGATCTTCACGACAGCGCAGGCCAACCAGACACAGGTACAGATACGCGTCTTCCAGGGCGAGCGCGAGATCGCCGCGGAAAACGAACTCCTCGGCGAATTTACCCTGACCGGCATCCCGCCGGCTCCCGCAGGCACGCCACAGATCGAAGTGACGTTCGCGCTGGACGAGAACGGCATCGTCAACGTCGAAGCCGAGGACAAGGGCTCCGGCAGCAAGGAGGATATCACCATCGAGGGCGGTGCCGGCCTCTCGGACGAGCAGATCGAGGAGATGAAAGAGGAGGCCGAGCAACACGCCGAGGAGGACCAGAAGCGCCGCGAGCGCATCGAGGCACGCAACCAGGCCGACTCGACCGTCCAGCGCGCCGAGACGCTGATGGACGAAAACGAGGAGGCGATCGACGAGGACCTCCGCGGGACCATCGAGGACGCGATCGAGAACGTCGAGGACGTGCTCGAGGACGATGACGCCACGAAAGAGGAGATCGAGACGGCGACAGAGGAACTCGCGGAGGAACTCCAGGAGATCGGCAAGCAGATGTACCAGCAGCAGGCCGGCGGCGCCACAGAGGGTGCCGGTCCCGGTGGGGCTGGACCCGGCGGTGCAGGGCCCGGCGCCGCTGGTGCCGGTCCTGGTGGCCCCGGGGGCGCCGCTGGTGGTGCCGCGGGCGGTGCGACGAGCGCCGGCGAGGAGTACGTCGACGCCGACTTCGAGGACGTTGACGAGCGAAGCTCGTCAGCCCGTCAGACGGGGTCTGACGACGTCGACGACGAGGCTGGCACGGGAGACGGCGACGCGGACGACGAGGAGTAACTTCGGCACGCCGGCAGAGTATCGGACCTCTGCTGTAATTACCTTGACGCATCATCTAAATAAGAAATATTATATGCCTGCATTTCGTACCAGTGAGTAATGACACGGATAGTCTCCACGACGACAGGGCTGTACCCGGTACCGGATCCAGCCAAAGAGGAGCTGTCAGATCTGAAGGGCAACCAGAAGGGGGACCTCATCGGGCCGGATCTGAACGAGGAAACGGAGGCCGTCTACGACCGCGTACGGCGGGACCTGATAGCCCGGCAGACCGACGCCGGCCTCGACAGGGTCGTCGAGGGGCAGGCGCGCTGGGACGACATGCTCGCGCACCCGCTCACAGTGCACGAGTCGGTCGAGACGCGCGGGATCGTTCGCTACTACGACAACAACAACTTCTACCGCGAGCCGGTCATCACCGGGGAGCTGTCGGCCGACGGCGACGTGGCAGCCGAACTAGCGGACACAGCAGAGCACGTCGAGAGCGGGCTGCAGGCAGTGCTCCCGGGGCCGTACTCGCTGGCGGACCTGGCGACCGACGAGTACTACGAGGACGGGGCGGAGCTGCTCGCGGCCGTCGCGGAGTTCCTGGCCGGCGAGGCCGAGGCGTTCCCGGGCATCGAGACGCTGTTTCTGCTGGAGCCGTCGCTCGTCGGGAACCCGCCGCGCGCCGGTGCCGAGGAGGACGGTCAAGACCCGTTCAGCGACGCTGTCGGGGGCGAGGCGGTGACCGAGGCAATCGACGCGCTCGCGGGCGCCGTCGACGCGGAGGTCGTCGTCTACCCCTACTGGGGTGCCCTCGACGAGAAGACCCACGCCCACGTGCTCGACGCGGAGATCGACGCGCTGGGCTACGACCTGGTCTCGGACCAGGACGCCAACGTCTACAACGTCCAGGAGTACGGCACCACCGACGACGTCGCCCTGGGCCTGATCGACGGCCAGAACACACTCGTCGAGTCGCCGGAGACAGTCCGGGACCGGATCGACTGGTTCACCGGGTCGACGCCGAGCGAGGAGTACGGTACCGTGTACGCGGTGCCAAACACCGAGCTGTACTACCTGCCGGAGAACAGGTTCGAGGAGAAGCTAGAGACGCTCGCAGGGGCTGCCCGCCTGGAGGTGACAGCATGACGCGCGACCAGTTCCGCCCGCCCGAGCACGACAACGAGCACTTCCTGCTGACGACGGTCGTCGGATCGTACCCCAAGCCGAAGTGGCTGCACCGCGCCCGCGACATGTGGAACGACGAGGACAACAGCTTCGACGACGAGGACTTCGAGGAGGCGAAAGACGACGCCTCGCGGCTGATCACGCGCGAGCACGAGCGCGCCGGCCTCGACGTGGTCGTCGACGGCGAGATGCGGCGCAACGAGATGGTCGAGTACTTCGCACACCGGATCGACGGCTGTGAGTTCAACGGGCCCGTCAAGGTGTGGGGACACAACTACTTCGACAAACCCAGCGTCGTCGACGAGGTCGAGTACGACGAGGAGTGGCTCGTCTCCGAGTACGAGTTCACTGCCGAGGTGGCCGACCGGCCGGTGAAGGTGCCGATCACCGGCCCGTACACGCTCGCCAACTGGTCGTTCAACGAGGCCTACAGAACAGACGAGGAGCTGGCCTACGACCTGGCCGAGCTGGTCAACGAGGAGGTAGAGGGGCTGGTCGAGGCCGGTGCCCGCTACATCCAGATCGACGAACCCGCGCTGGCGACGACGCCCGACGACCACGCCATTGTCGGCGAGTGTCTCGAACGGATTGTCGCCGACGTACCCGACGACATCCGGCTCTGTCTGCACGTCTGCTACGGCGACTACTCCCGGATCTACCCCGAGATCCTGGAGTTCCCCGTCGACGAGGTCGACATCGAACTCTGCAACAACGACTACGAACAGCTCGACGTGTTCACCGAGCCGGCGTTCACCAAGGACCTGGCCGTCGGTGTCGTCGACGCCCACGTCGGCGAGGTCGAGTCCGTCGAAGAGATCGAGTCGAACATCCGCCGGGCGCTGGAGGTCGTCCCGCCGGAACAGTTGACGGTGAGCCCGGACTGCGGGCTGAAGCTCCTGCCCCGCGAGGTCGCCTATGGGAAGATGGAGAACCTGGTCAGGGCCGCCCGCAACGTGGAGGCGGCACTGGACGAAGGCGAAATTTCGGCCAGCGCACCGCAGGCAGTTGCGGACGACTGAACGGTCGCGGACGACTAGACGGTCACAGACACCGCCGACATCTCCAGAAACGCCGATTCGTATCCCTCGTGACGTGCGACCTGTGGCGGGGAGTCTACGGTAACGACCAGTTCGTCCTCTGACTCGACGCTGTCGACGATCCTCGCAGAGAGGGACATCAGCGGCAGCACGTACCTGTTGTAGGGGGTCCGTGGACAGACCGCCAGGTACGTTCCGTCGGCTGAGTCGGTTGCCGTGATGGGGAACACGGCGTCGCCGCTCGTCGCTTCCCCGAGACGTCGACCCGGGAGTGCCTCGCTCGGCGGAGCGACCGAGAGGGGGAGCATCGACATCTCCATTGGCTGTGACGCGCCGGATGACCCGCGGCGGTCGAAGAACTTCTGGATCCCGATCTCGTTTCGGATCCCGCGGCGGAAGTCGAACTCGAAGGTGACTGTCCCCGAGTTCTCGAACTCGCCCTGGAACGCACCGCGCCGCCCAATTGTCGTGGCACCGACCTCGACAGCGACCCTGAACGTCTCCTGGCCGGGGAAATAGATGTTGTCCCCGAAGTGAAACCCCATCTTCTGGGAGAGCATCGGCCACGGAGCCCGCTCCGTGACTACCTCGCCGTTTTTGACCCGTTCGACCCTGAGGCGGAGCCCCGAACCCACGGGCAGCACGGTCTGGGTCTCGGTGTCCCACGCCGATACCATCATGTGGACCGCGTTGTACTCGTCGTCGATCCCGACCCGCTGTGTCCGCGTTCCGGTGACCGTCCAGAACCGCTCCGCGTACGAGTACGACAGCGCCACCGTTCTGTCGCCGTGTTCCGCTGTGCTGACCAGTTTCATCCCCTTCCGGTGGGCAGGGTGGTACACCTCACCGTCCCGGCTCCAGGGTGGGGACGGGTCCTCCGGGACCTCCGGCTCGGGGTCGCTGAGACCGAGAGTGCATCCTGCGAGGGACAGTCCGATTCCGGTGGAGCCCGCCAGGAGGACGTCCCGTCGCCTCATCTCGTGTTGATCTGGTCCTCGTCGCGGACGATGCGGGTTTCGGCCTCGCCGCTGGAGACCTCGTTGACGAGGTCATAAAAGTCGTTTTGCATCCCGGCGGGGAACTCGATGACGCCGATCCAGGAGCCGTCGGGCTGCCACTCCTCGCTCTGGAGGTCGCCAAACTCCCGGAGTTTGGCCTGACCGCTTCCGGCGTACTCCGCGGGGAGCTGTGCGGCGACTGTCACCGTGTCGAATCGGATCGGGATTACCGGCCGGAGCGCGTCAAGCGCTTCGTCGATCTGGCTTTCGACCGGCTCCATCGGGTCGATCCGGAAGTCGGTCTCCCCGAGTGCGGACTCGATGCGCTCCGGCGGGTGGGGGGCGTCGTCCATCTGCGGGTTCACCGCGTTGCGCGTTATCCGGTTGATCAGGTCTTTCCGTTTGCGCTCTTGCATCTCCCGGCGTTGCTCGGCCGTGATCTGGATCTCGCCGCGCCTGATCACCTCGGGAATGATCTCCAGGGGCTCGGTCGTCTCGAACGCCTCCTCCAGTGCGTTCTCCGGCGGCCGGTCTCCCCGGGAGGCGTCCTCAAACACGTCTTCCGCGGCGATGACGCCCTCCAGGTCTCCCTCGAACTCGTCGCGTTTGATCGCTAGCGCGGCATCGGGATCTACGAGTACCTCGAACCGCTCGCCGTGGGACTCCAGTCGTGCGGTGACGGCCTCGTCGAGTGATATCATACCGATATCTACTGGAGGAACATTTAAAGGTGTTTGTGGTACCGCGGCGCC
>PXQK01000099.1:6079-8271 GCA_003022085.1 Halobacteriales archaeon QH_10_65_19
CAGTCGCTGCTCGCGGGGACGGCAGACCGGGGAGGCCCCGTTACTCCTCGTCTTCATCCTCGTCGGCCTCGAGCAGTTCGAACTCCTCGAGGTACTCGTCTTTTGTCTCCTCGGTGAGCTTCTGGAACTGCTCGGTATCGACGCTGATAGTCGCGACGCCGAGGCCTTCGGGGGTGAGCGCCCCGTCGTTGACCGAGGCCAGCGCCTCCAGCGCGAGCCGGACGCCGCCGTCGAGGTCGAGCTCCTCGCTGTAGTTTTCCTCCAAGTACTCCCGGATGTCACCGCGGTCGGCACCGACCGCCAGGGCCTTCCACTCGTAGGGGGTGCCCGAGGGATCGGTCTCGTAGAGGCGGGGCTCGCCGTCGGCGATGCCGGCGATGATCAGCGCGACGCCGAACGGCCGCGCGCCGCCGACCTGCGTGTACTGCTGGATGTAGTCGGTGACCTCCTTCGTCAGCGTCTCGACGGCGATCGGCTCGCCGTACCGGAGTTCGTTGACCTGGGCGCGCCGGCGGGCGAAGTCGATCAGCTGGCGCGCGTCCGCGACGTGGCCGGCGCTCGCGATGCCGATGTGGTCGTCGGCCTTGTGGATCTTCTCGACGCTGTCGCGCTCCATCAGCGGCGACCGGATCCGCTTGTCGACGGCGATAACGACGCCGTCCTGCGTTCGTACGCCGATGCTTGCTGTCCCGCGTTTGACCGCCTCGCGGGCGTACTCGACCTGGTAGAGGCGGCCGTCCGGGGAGAAGATCGTGATCCCGCGGTCGTACGCCTGCTGTTGATTTTGTCCCTGCATAGCTAGTTGATATCGAGGGTCGTCGCGCCCGCGAACGCGTCATCGGTTCGGACGTCGACGCGGCCGTCCCTGTGGAACGCGGACCGTTCAGCGCCGCCGAACGCGACGTATCTCTGTTCCGTCTTTTCCCGTCGGTGCCCCATATACTTTTCCTCACAGGCCTGGACCGTCCCGGCCACACCAGCCACGCGCACGCCGACCGGCTCCCCGTCGACCGCTTCGAGGCAGGCGACCACCGCCCGCGCCCGCTCGACGCTTCCCCTGTGCGTCCTGACGACTGCCTCGCCGCTCCCCTGTCGGTAGTCGAACCCCATCACCGAGAGGTCCAGCGCCGCGCTGCCGGCGTCGCCCAGCAGGTTCTGCGCGCTGTACCACAGCCCGCGCTGGAACGCGTCGCGGCCGATGTCGGCGTCCGGCCAGGCCTCGATCCCGACGGCGAGGTAGCGCCAGCGGGGCTGGAGGTGTTTCGGCAGGTGCTTCACCGTGGGTCACCCCGGGACTCGCAGGCGATGACCCCGACCTGGTCGTGGAGTCGTTTGACGGCCGTGACGGCGAACCCGGCGTCAGTCATCGCGTCGACTAGGTGGCCGACCGTCGAGGGGTCGTCGACCTCCGGGCTGTAGAACGGCTCCTCGGGGTCGGGCTCCCCGAAGAACATCACGTCACCGAGGACGAACCGACGGGGCTCCATCTCGCCGACGACCCCGATCGCCTCCCGCTTCCCGGCGTCGGAGAGGTGGTGCATCGCGAAGTTGGTCGTCACGACGTCGACCGGCGCCCTGACGTTCGGCTCGCGAAACCGTCCCTCCCCGAACGTGACGTTCTCCAGGCCGCGTTCCTCGGCCTTCCTCCGGGCCTCCGAGAGCATCCCGTCACTGATGTCGCGGCCGATTACTCTGTCGCTATCCCCGGCGAGCGCGAGCGCGATGGCACCGGTACCTGTGCCTATGTCGAGCACTGTGTCGTCTGGGCCGGGTGCTGCGTGGTCGACGACGAGCGACACTGCCGCCCGGTACTCCTCGCTCGTGTCGGCGTCGTACTCGCCGGCTTTCTCGTCGAACCGTTCGGCGTGCTCCGAGAGAGATTGCTTCATACCGCATGCTGGGGCCCCGAGGAGTATCAACGGACCGGCCTCGGATCGCTCCGGTCCGTACGATCCTGTCCCGAGTATCAACCCCGATAATTTCGGGAGCGTGGTTTGAATACGCGGGACACGCGATGGGAGAACACAGCTCGTCCAGGGGGCCCGGCAGCTAGAGGGGTTCGGGGAACCGACAGGATACTGGTCGCACACGCTGCAACGGCCGTCGAACGTGCCCACGGACGCCCGCTCTCTCCCGCCAAGGGTGAAGCCGCCGGCACGCGCGATTGATACGGATCAGTCGCTGGCAGAGAG
>PXQK01000100.1 GCA_003022085.1 Halobacteriales archaeon QH_10_65_19
CTCCCGAAAGGCCGATTACCTGCTTGATCTTCTGCAGGATACTCTTTGCGCTCATGTCAGTGGCTTGCAGTGGGGATCACTTAACTGTACGCAGACGCTCCGTCATTTTTACTTGATACCACAAACGAGCCGCTTCAATCACCGCGGACCAGCGAGTCGTGAAAGCTAACACCGTGGTCCACGAGACCGGAGACATGAGAGTAGACATCGGGAACGCGCTGGCCAACGTCGCCGATCCTGGTGTGGGCCGGGACCAGCTACAGAGCCTCGACGAGCGCGTGGCGAACGCACACGGGCGCATCGAGGAGGGACGCGCAGACGACGAGTTCGGGTACGCGGCACTCGACCTGCCCGACGAGACCGACGCTGCGAGGATACGCGAGGCGGTCGCGCCGGTCGCCGACAGCGAGAGCGTTCTCACTGTGGGTATCGGCGGGAGCGCGCTCGGGGCTGCCACGGTCTCGGCCGCGCTCGGCGACAAGTCAGGCGATCACTTCGTACTCGACAACGTCGACCCCGAACACACGGCGGCGGTGCTCGACCGGGTTGACCCGGCGACAGCGGCGATAAACGTCGTCTCGCGCTCCGGGACGACGGCGGAGACACTCGCCAACTTCTTGATCGTGCGGGAAGCGCTGGAGCGAGCGGGCGTCGACTGGCGCGAGCGGACGGTCGTAACAACCGGCGAGGAGGGGCCGCTCTGCGCCCTGGCCGACCGCCACGACCTGCCCGTGCTGCGGGTGCCGGACGGCGCCCCGGGCCGGTTCTCGGCGCTCTCGCCGGTCGGCCTCGCCCCTGCGGCGATCCTGGGCCACGATATCGAGGGGGTGCTTGCCGGCGGCAGGGACGGTGCCGGCTCGCTGTCGAGCTCGCTGTTTGACTGCCCGGAGTACGCGTACGGCGCGGTCGCGTACGCACTCGACGGGCGCGGAGCCGGGATCAACGCGATGATGCCCTACGTCGAGGCGCTGGAGCCGTTCGCCGAGTGGTTCGCACAGCTCTGGGCCGAGAGCCTCGGCAAGGACGGCCTGGGCCAGACGCCAGTCCGGGCGCTTGGCGCGACCGACCAGCACTCCCAGCTCCAGCTGTACCGCGCCGGCCCGCGGGACAAGCTCGTGACACTTGTCCGGACGCGCGAGCGGGCGGACCGCGAGATCCCCGAAACCGACATCGACGAACTCGCGTACCTCGGCGGCACAGGGCTCGGTGAGCTGTTAGACGCGGAGTTCGAGGCGACCGAGGCGAGCCTGGCAGCAGCGGGCCGGCCCAGCGTCCGCATCGAGATCGATCGCCTCGACGCCGAAGGGATCGGCCGCCTGCTCTACGGGATGGAGGCCGCCTGCGTCCTCGCTGGAGAGCTGTACGGCGTCGAAACGTTCACCCAGCCGGCCGTCGAGTGGGGCAAGCGCGCCGCGCGCGGACTGCTGGGCGGCGGCTCCTTCGAAGAGGCTAGGGCTGTCGAGACCAAAGAGCAACTCGTCGTCGAGTGACCTGTCGGCGAACGACCGGCTGATCGCCGGCGCACCCGGAAGCAGCTGTCGGAGGCGACCGGCGGCTGGATTCTGGGTCCGTCATACACCGGTGCAGTCTTGATGCTGAAGCCAGTAGGGTGACACGAGTCGATGACCACAGATCCATCGGGCGAGAGCGCGGTCGTGGACGCCGAGACGGACCGGCCGCTGTACCGGTTTGGAAGCCCTGAGGAGCGAACACGTGCGATCACGCACTCGCTGTTGCTGGTAGCGGGCGCGTTTCTGGTCGCCGGACTGCTGGGAGCGGCGGCGGTGGACGTCCTCGGTCTCCTGGGCCTCACAGAGGAGTCGGAACCAGTCGCCGTCACGCTGGCGTCGACTTCCGTGCACTTTGGGGGCTTCCTGCTGGTCTGCGTGGGGTACGTCGCGTGGCAGGACTGCCGGTCGCTCGTCCCAGCCTCGCTACCCTCCGTGCGGAGTCTCGCAGTGATCGCTGTCGGGTTCGTCGTGCTCCTGGGATCGCTGAACGCCCTCGAGGTGCTTTTCGCCCAGTTCGGCCTCGAACCGGCCGACAACGTCGCCATCGAGGCCGGCAGGGACAACCCCCGGCTGTACCTCTACATGATCCCGGTTGTGATTCTGCTGAACTCCCCGGCGGAGGAGTTGCTGTTCCGGGGGCTCGTCCAGGGCCGCTTCCGGCGTGCCTACGGCGTCGTACCCGGCATCCTCGCGGCGTCGGCCGTCTTCGGCGCGATTCACTACGTCGCGCTGGTCGGGTCGGGGAGCCAGCTTGTCTACGTCGCAATCGCGGCCGCGGCCGGCCTTATTCTCGGTGCTGCCTACGAGATAGCCGGCAACCTCCTCGTCCCGATTGCGATTCACGCGCTCTGGAACGTCGCGATCTACTTCTTGCTGTACGCCGAGGCCACCGGAGTCCTGTGAACACCCGCTGGAACCCAAAACGGGCTCATAGGGTCGTGCGTGATTTTTTACCGCTCGGGAGTTACGATCCATGGGTTTCAGCCCATGAAACCACCACTCACCGGACGTGGGCCCGAAAATAGTTACGCACGACCCTATCAAGCCATCCCGCTCGAGGTCGCTTCCGCCACAGCATCTCCGGCCGCCGCCGTCCGTCAGTCGGACGTCTGACAAGAATTTACGGTGGCCAACGATCTACCACATGGTATGACAACACGCTACACGATCGTCTGTGAGGACGGTCGTGCACGGGATATCAGGCGGCTAGCACGGAAGTTCGACCTCACACACGAGGAAGTACTCCAGCAGCTGGTCGGCCTCGGACTCGAGAGCCTGGACGAGGAGGTGGAAACCTCCAGGTAGCCCGCGCTACTGGACACAGGCCCACGAGCGGTGCCGAAGCCTCTGGTTGCAGAGTGTCTCATAGTGATTGTTGTGATTATTTTCGGCACCATGTCACAACAGCGGCGGTTTCACGGCCCGAAACTGGCGTCTAACGAATACCCGGCGGTAACGAGTCACAACTTTCAGCCCGCGAAACCGCCGATATTGGGACCCGATGTTGAAAATAATTACGCACGACCGTATCAAGCAGGCTACGTGTGGCGGTACTAAGCCGGATTCTTTCGCGAGAGGGCGCTCCCGCAGATCGGACAGCGGTCGCGCTGGTCGTCGAACTCGCGGCCACAGCCCTGGCACTGGAAGGTCCAGGCGCGCTGTTCTTCGATCCCGTCACGGGCGATCACCTCGACGACAACGTTGAGCTTCTCGGCGACGTTTTGCATCGCATAGTCGTCGGTGACGAGCGAGCCGTCGAGTTCGAATGCCGCGGCGATCAGCCGGATGTCAGTCCGGGAGAGTTCCGCGAGATCGCCAGTCTCCCGTGCGGCCCGTTCGATCCGCTCGACAGTCCCGTCGTCCGGTATGTGGAGGTGCATCCCCGCCCCCTCGAGCGCGTCGAATCGGTAGGCGCTTTCGTCTTCGAGCTCCTCGCGAACCAGCGGCACCGACGCGATTGCCTCTTCGGTGTGAAACTCGTTGATGAAGGCGGACGAATCGAGAATGTACATGCGACTATCGCTCGATGATCATGTGGTCTTTGACAGCCTGTACGCGGCTGACGGGGATCAGGGGTCGGCCCTCCCGATCCGTGTCGAACTCCGTCGGATTGTAGGTTTCGTCCGGGGTCACGACCAGGTGTTCGAGAACTCCCGTCTCTAGATCCATCGTAATGTTGTACAGCATGCCGAGCTCGGCGCCGTCCGAGCCCATCACCGCTTTACCGGACAGATTCTCCGCGAGTATCTCTGCCATGCCTCCTCTACTGAGCCCGCACAATTGAATCTTGCCCTGTAACGGACCACAGCTGTCCGCACGAGGCTACCCGTGATCGCGCGCCGACTACCCCACTGTTCAAGGGCAATCACCTCGTAGAAGGAGGTATGCCAGCTACACTCGAAGTCATCTGCAACGACGACAGCTGTGAGCTCGACATGTTCCAGCTGCATTACACGTACGACATGCCCGACAGCGTGGATCTGGACGAGTTCTCGTGTCCGTACTGCGGCGGGACGGAGCCGCTCTCGGAGGTGGAGCTGTGATCGAGGAGCTGGGCGGCTCGGTCGGATCGCGTGTGCTGGAGTCCGTCGGGCGGACGGTCGGACGGGCACAGGAACGGCGCCCGCTCCCGGTCGACCTGCTGGAGAGTGACGACGCGTACCTGGCAGTGTTTGACGCCCCCGGCGCGATGAAAACCGACATCCAGGTCCGGTACGACGACGGCGCAGTCCTGGTCCGGATCGACCGCTTTCGCGAGTTCCACGAGGGCTTCGAGATGCAGTTCCCCGGCCGCGGACTCTCACTCGACGGTCGGGTCGACCTGCCCGAGGACGCGGCCGTCGATCCGACGCAGGCGTCCGCGACGCTGAAGCAGGACGGCACGCTGCACGTGACCCTCCCCAAAGTCGAGGA
>PXQK01000101.1 GCA_003022085.1 Halobacteriales archaeon QH_10_65_19
GTTAATTCATGAGTTCAGTCCCCGAGCGGGCAGAGATTGACGAGACCGACAAGTGGGATCTCGGCTCGCTGTTTGCGAGCGACGAGGCGTGGGAGCAGGCCTACGACGACACAGCAGCGCAGATCGACGACCTCCGGGCGTTCGAGGGGCGGGCGACCGAGAGTGCCGAGACGCTCACCGAACTGCTGGAGTGTTACGAGGAGGTGATGCGGGCGGTCGCAGACGTCGGAGCCTACGCACGGATGCGGCGCGACGAGGACACCCGCAACAGCGAGGCACAGGCGATGGCGACGCGGGCACAGTCGCTGGCCTCGGAGGCCGCGAGCGCGGCGAGTTTCATCGAGCCGGAGATCCAGGAACTCGACCGCGGGGAGATCGAGGAGATGACGGCGGCGGTCCCGGCGCTGCAGGAGTACGAGCACTTTTTCGACGACATCCTGCGGATGAAGCCACACACGCGGTCGGCGGAGGTTGAGAACCTGCTTGCGGAACTCGGCGAGGTTACCGGCGCCTCCGGCGAGATCTACAACATGCTCACGAACGCGGACATGGAGTTCCCGGCCGTCGAGACGCCCGACAGCGAGCAGAAGCGGATCACGCTGAACAACTTCACGACGCTCCAAAAAAACCCCGACCGCGCGTTCCGGCGGGAGGTGTACGAGATGTTCTACGACGAGTGGGAAACGGTCCGCAACGCCGTCGGTACCGCCTACCGCAACAGCGTCAAGACTGACGAGAAGCTGGCACTGGCCCGCGACTACGAGACCGCACGGGAGGCCGCCCTCGACGGCCCGAACATCCCGCCCGAGGTGTACGACACGTTGGTCGACACTGTCCGGGGGAACCTCGACAAACTCCACCGCCACGCCGACCTCAAACGCGATGCCATCGGGGCCGACGACCTCCGGATGTGGGACCTGTACGTTCCGATGGTGGAAGGCGAGAGCCCCGAGTTGCCCTACGAGCAGGCCTGCGAGTACGTGACCGAGGCGGTCGCGCCGCTCGGGGACGCCTACCAGTCGCGTCTCGCGGAGGGGCTGGACTCCCAATGGGTCGACGTCTACGAGACCGCAGGCAAGCAGTCGGGTGCCTACAGCGGCGGCACGTACGACTCCCAGCCGTACATCCTGATGAACTACCAGGACGACGTGGCCTCGATGTTCACACTGGCTCACGAGCTGGGTCACTCGATGCACTCCGAACTCGCCAGCAAGGCCCAGCCGTACGTATACGCCGATTATACGATCTTCATCGCCGAGATCGCCTCGACAGTCAACGAGACGCTGCTGACCGACTACCTGCTCGAGACGGTCGAGGACGAGCGCCTGCGCCGGCACGTACTCAACGAGTACCTCGAGCGGTTCCGCTCGACGCTGTTCCGGCAGACGATGTTCGCCGAGTTCGAGCAGCGCGCCCACAAGCGCTCACAGTCCGGCCAGCCGCTCACCGCGGACGCGCTCGACGGGCTGTACCGTGACCTGAAGCGAGACTACTACGAGCCGGCCGTGCTCGACGACCGCATCGCCCGCGAGTGGATGCGCATCCCGCACTTCTACCGCTCGTTTTACGTCTTCCAGTACTCGACGGGGATCTGTGCGGCCGTGGCGCTTGTCGACGCGATCAGCGAGAAGGGGGAGACAGCGGCGGAGCGCTACCGCGAGTTCCTCCGCCGGGGCTCCCGGGACTACCCGCTGACACTGCTGGACGACGCTGGCGTCGACATGACCGACAGCGAGCCGATCGGGCGAGCGATGGACGTCTACAGCACATACCTCGACGAGTTCGAGGCGCTGGCCTGATACTGATTATTGTGACTGTGTACCGGGTCGATCGCATGCAGTCGTGCGGCCGATCCCGCAACGACTCACAAGCTTGAAAGTACTCACGCACGACCGTATGGCTATCCGGACGACAAGATTCCTTCGACGGCAGTATCGCTGACCAGCCGCCGTTTCTCCTGGCCGATCATACTGTCCAACAGACCCCCTCGCACATCGAGGTGGCCCTCCGGGATGAGACAGATACTTCACGGGAGGCGTGCGGGCAAGTCCCGAAAACCTATATTGCCCGCAGACAAACGTACAGTAATCAGATGTCCCGGAGTCCATCACTTCCGGAGCGCCCGCGCCTCGATCTGGACCCAGATATGTCTCCAGACGAGCGCCTCGACGCGCTCCAAGAGCACTACGCCGACGTGGTCGAGGTACACAAAACACTCTCGAGCCAACTCGAGGCCGCCCACAGCCGCCAGGAGAGCCTGGTCGGGAAAGTCGACAGACTCGAACGGGAGAACGAGACGCTCAAATCCTCGTCGCTGTACATCGCCACGGCCGAGGAACTGCTCGACGACGGCGTCGTCGTCAAACAGCACGGCAACAACCAGGAAGTGCTCACGGACGTGTCGCCGTCGATCCGCGACGACCTGGAGGCCGGCGACCGGGTTGCGATCAACGACTCCTTCGCCGTCCAGACGCTGCTGGAGCCCGAGACGGACGCCCGCGCACAGGCGATGCAGGTCGACGACAGCCCGGACGTGGAGTACGAGGACATCGGCGGCCTCGAAGAACAGATCCGCGAGGTCATCGAGACCGTCGAGCAGCCGCTGGTCGACGCCCAGAAGTTCGCCGAGGTCGGCATCGACCCGCCCTCCGGTGTGTTGCTCCACGGTCCGCCGGGGACGGGCAAGACGATGCTCGCCAAGGCAGTCGCCCACGAGACCGACGCCACGTTCATCAAGATGGCGGGCTCCGAACTCGTCCAGAAGTTCATCGGCGAGGGCGCACGCCTCGTCCGGGACCTGTTCGAGCTCGCCAGCGAACACGAGCCCGCGGTGATCTTCATCGACGAGATCGACGCCATCGCCGCGAAACGGACCGAGTCGAAGACCTCGGGCGACGCGGAGGTCCAGCGGACGATGATGCAGCTGCTGTCGGAGATGGACGGCTTCGAGGACCGCGGCGAGATCCGCATCATCGCCGCCACCAACCGCTTCGACATGCTCGACCGCGCCATCCTCCGGCCCGGCCGCTTCGACCGCCTCATCGAGGTGCCGATGCCCGACTGGGACGGCCGCAAACGCATCCTCGAGATCCACACCAAAGAGATGAGCCTCCACGACGATGTCGAACTGGCGACGCTCGCGGGCGACACCGAGGGCTTCTCTGGGGCGGAGCTGGCCTCTCTCGCGACCGAGGCCGGGATGTTCGCGGTCCGCGACGACCGCACGGAGATCCGGATGGTCGACTTTCGGGACGCCCTCGAGAAGGTCCGGGATGACGAGGACGCCGCCGGGACGCCGATCGCATTCGCTTAGGTTTTACTTCGTCGGGTTCGCTCGTTCCGCTCGCGAACCGCTCGCTGTTCGAGGGCTCTCTGCGGTCGCCCTCGCGTCGCTCGCGCAGATGCTCCACGGACGTAGAAGGCCGGCACGACCAGGGGGCAAGGGACACATAGCTCGGCTGGTCCTAGAAACCACACGATATAACGGGGAGCGTCGAAACGTAGCACACATGGAGGGCTCACAACAGTTTGACCACACGCGCAGGCGACGGATCTACGAGTACGTCGAGCAAAACGGGGCAGTCACGCCCGACACCGTGCGGCGGAACGTGCTGGTTCAGTCCGAGAGCGACTCCAAGCCGGCGCGGTCGGGGTCGGGTCTCGATCCCTCGCGGCCGATGGCCGCCGAGGAGTTCGACCACCACGTCTCGATTCTCAAGCGCGACGGGCTGCTGGAGGAACGGGACGGCAGACTCCGCGTCGGGGTGGCGACAGACGCCGGTGCCACGACGGTTACCCTCAACGGGATGGAGGCGACCGTGCGTCCCGCGCGACAGGAGGATCTCACGGGGATCGTCGGGGTGATCGAAACGATCGCGGCCGTCGACACGTACGTCGTGGCCTCCCGGCTGGCCGAGGAGATCAACCGCGAGGGCGTGCTCCTGCGGGACAACGAGAGCGAGAGCCGGGTGTTCTTCGTCGCGACCGTCAACGACGACGCAGTCGGCTGGCTCCACGTCGAGGGTACCCAGTTCCCCGAGATGGACCACACGGCCGAACTGACGCTCGGCGTTCTCGGTGAGTACCGGGACGACGGCCTGGGCTCGGTGCTGATGGAGAGGGGTCTCGAGTGGGCCCGCGGGCGGGGATACCAGAAAATCTACCAGAGCGTCCCGGCGACCAACGAGCGCGCGGTCGAGTTCCTCGAACACAACGGCTGGTCGGTCGAGGCGACCCGCGAGGGACACTACCACATCGACGACGAACTCGTTGACGAAATCCAGCTGGCAACCTGGCTCGACGAACGCAGCTGATACTGTCGAACGGCACTTCCTGACGCGACGTGACACCTCGGGATATCGACAGTGTTGATGGGCGTGCGTCTGCCCGTGTGCGGCTGCCGACCGAGGGTCCCGGGTTTA
>PXQK01000102.1 GCA_003022085.1 Halobacteriales archaeon QH_10_65_19
CTTCGCTCGCGGGAACCTCGCGCGCGTTTCTCGCGCACGCCGTGGGGGACGGCGGGCCTGGCGGTCCCCGAGCGAAGCGACGGGGAGCCTGTCAGAGCTTGCTCTGACAACGGATCGAACGGGCGAGCACGCTGAGGGCTTTCTGGCGGTTCGCCGTCTTGCCATCGGTAAAGACTTCCATCTTTCCCTATCACGCCCGACAGTGTCGGCCGGTCCCTCCCGGATCCGGACCACGCCGGAGCGAAACACCTGCTGGTTGGGGACGATGAACTCCTCGTCCTCGCCCTCGATCCGCGTCACGAACACGTCTACTTCCTGGACGATCCCACGGTTCCCGTTGATCCGCACCTCGTCACCGATTGTGTACGGCTCCATCAACAGCAGGTAGATCCCGGCCGCACTCGCCATCAGAAGATCCTTGAACGCGAGCCCGCCCAGGAAGACCACCCCGAACGCGTAGGCCGCAAGCAGGATGAGGAGGGCCGTCGTCGCGACCCCGATCTGGGCGAGCGCAATAAGGGCGGCGATGTAGAAGATGCTGTACTTGACCAGCCCCGGAATGACGGACGCTTCCGGGAGTTTCACCGACTGGAGCCGCTCCTGGATAACCAGCGCGGCCTTCTCCCCGACGATCAGCCCGACGACGATCGCGAGAAGGGCGATGAAAAACCGTGGCAGGTAACCCGCGATCCGGGACCAGAACTGCTCGACGTTGAGCAGCTCCGCGATGTGAAACGCGACAATGATCGTCCCGGCGTAGACGAACGCCGAGAGCAACATGCCGAGGATACCGGCAGTCGACGTCCCGAACCGCTGGGCCGTTCGCTTGAACGTGGTTCCTTCGATGGCGTCGTTGATCCCGGTTCGTTCCAGAATGCGGTGCGTCCACCGCCAGACCAGATACGAGAGGATGAGGCCGACGATGAGGACGGCAACTGCGAGGGTGAACGCGGTTTCCTCGGAGAGGACACTCCGAATCTCGTCGGGCCAGCCGCCCTGCATTCAGTACTCCTCCGGATCGAGTTCGAGGATCAGTCCACCGCCTTTGAACGCCCGTACCATGCCGTCGCTCTCCGAGAGCACAATCGCGATCGAGTTCGTCTCCTGGGTGATTGCGCCAGCGGCCATGTGTCGCGTGCCGAGACCCTTGGGGATGTCGACCCCCTCGGCGGCCGGTTCGAGGTAGCGATACGCGGAGACGATCTTCCCGCCGTCCGAGATGACAAACGCGCCGTCCAGCCGCGAGAACTCCTTGAGCATCACGTTGACGATTGGATCGCCGACGTGCACGTGGGACTTCTCGAAGGGGTTGTACGAGAGGGGTCTGGACTTGTTCATCACCTTTCCCGCGTCGCCGACGACAAACAGCGCACCCACGGGCTTGCCCTTCTGGCCCTGTTTGCCCAGTTCGATCACCACCTCGAACACGTTCCGGACGACGTCGGGATTGGCCCGCGAGTTCGCAAAGAGGTCGTAGACGCCCGTCTGCGTGAACTGGTCTCCGCGGACCCTGACGACGGTGTCGATCTGGCTCTCCTCGAAGGAACTGGTGAGACAGACCACCTCGTCGCCCTCGGCTACGAGATCCTGCTGGATCGTTCCCTCCAGCCCGAACCTGATGGTGCCGTGGACGTTCGTAAACTCCAGCGGGAGTCTGACGAACTCGTCGGCACCGACGGCGTTGTCCGTCGCGACCACGATCGTCTGCGTCTCCTCGTCCGAGAACAGTTCGTAGGTCGAAGCGTCCCGCGTGAAAAGGAGGATCGCGTCGATCTCGCCGACGACTTCGTCGAACAGCGCTGCCAGGCCGGTCATTGTTTGTATCAAGCAATCCGACAGGAAAAAACCTTGCGACCCGTCCGCCAGAAGTCATGCGTTCGTCTCTAGCACGGCGGACACGTCTTGGTCCGGCTACACGTCGGCGAGCGCACGCAGGACGCCCCGTCCATCGACCCCGCCCAGCTCCGGAAGCGAGCACCGCTCGGGGTGGGGCATCATCACTGCGACCGTTCCGGATTCGCCCGTGATGCCAGCAACGTTGTCCTTCGATCCGTTCGGGTTGGCCCCCTCGGTCACATCGCCTTCCGGGGTGCAGTACCGGAACAGCACGCGGTCCTCTCTCTCCAGGGTAGCGAGGCGTTCGTCCTCGATCTCGAACCGGCCCTCACCGTGCGCGATGGAAAACTCCAGTACCTCGCCGCGGTCGTAGGAGCGCGTCCAGGGTGTCTCTGCGTTCTCGACGCGAAGGTGGACGTGCTCACACTGGAAGCGCGCGCCCCGGTTGGTGGCGAACGCACCCGGCGTCAGCGACGCCTCACAGCCGATCTGTGCGCCGTTACAGATCCCCAGAACCGGCGTCCCTGCGGCCGCATACTCGCGGATCTCTTCGAGAATCGGCGATCTGGCGGCCATCGCGCCGGCACGGAGGTAGTCACCGTACGAGAAGCCACCCGGCAGGACGATCCCGGTCGTCTCCGCCGGCAGTCCATCCTCGTGCCAGACAAGGCGGGCGTCGACCGAAAGCGACCCGAGCGCCAGGACCGTGTCACGGTCGCAGTTGCTCCCGCCGAACTGGATAACAGCGACCGTCATCGTGGGTCGACACCGACCTCGTAGTCGTGCAGCGTCGGGTTGGCGAGCAGGCGTTCGGTCATCTCTCTTGCGCGCTCGCGGGCGACGCTCTCGTCGGCCGCCTCAAGGTCGATCTCGAACTCGTCGGCCGAGCGCAGCGCGTCGAGTTCGAACCCGAGCCGCTCGAGTGCGCGCCGCGTTGTCTCGGCCTCCGGATCGAGTACCCCCTCCTTCAGCCGGACAGTCACCGTTACAGTGTATGCTGTCATCGGTGGATACGCGGTGGCCGGCGTCGAAAACTGTTGTGGTTGATACGTCGCCAGAGCGGAGACAGCGCGGAAGCCCACTCGTTTACGGGTGGGAGGAAGCGCGTAAGCTTGATTTGACTCTGGCCCGAACAAGAGAACACGTCCCACAGGCCCAGAAGCGGTCGGTGGGACGGGCTGTCCGTCAGCCAGCCCCGGAGTCAGGGGACGGCGAACGAGTCCCTCCGACTCCCGACTCGGAAGCCACCTGAGAAAGCCCCGGATTAGAGACAGTCCGAGGCATGGGGCTTTTGAGCCGGGAGCGCGACACTCGGGAGTCCCACTGACAAGCCCATGAGTTTACTCATGTGTAGCTGACCCGTTCACTCGGATGTACCGCGGCGAGGTGAACCACTGGATTCCAGGTCTCTTATGTGACGAAGATAAGTACGACAAACAGCATGCAACTCGACCGCGAACTCTCTGGGCGGCTCGCAATCGGCGTTGGCGTCCTCGCCCTCCTGGCCGTAACCGCGTACGTCGTCCTGGCGTTTATCGCCTCCGTTGTCGTCGCCGTCTTCCTCTACTACGCCGTACGCCCGATCTTCCGCTTTCTCGACCGGTTCAGACTGGGCCGCAGGAGCAGAGCAGCACTCTCATTGCTCCTGTTCGGGATCCCGTTTCTGGTGTTGATCGCCTACACCGTCGCGGTCCTCGCGCTGGAGATCAGGGACTTCCTCGAAGCACAGGGAGTGCTGGAGAGCGCTGTCGACCGCGTGACCGCGGAACTCAACGTCGCACAGCTCGACCTGGAGGAGCTCCAGACGCTCGTGTCGGATACCGATTCGGTGCCCTCGGCTGACTTCCTGCTGGAGACAGTCGTCGACGCGTCGAGCGCCATCGGGGGGGCGCTCCTCCAGGGGTTCATCATTGTCGCTGCGGTGTACTACATGCTGGTCGACGGACCGCGGCTGCGCTCGTGGTTTCTCGATACGTTCGACGATTCGGACGTCTTCCGGATGTACGTCCGCGAGGTCGACTCGGAGCTCTCACAGACGCTGTTCGGCAACATCGTCAACATCTTCGTGACGGGCATCACCGCGATACTGACGTTTTACGGCTACAATCTGCTGGTCGCGGAGGTTATCGAGGTGCCGTATCCCGGCCTGACCGGCGCACTCGTGGGGGTCGGAACGCTGATCCCGGTCGTCGGGATCAAGCTGGTTTATATCCCGGTCATTCTCGGTGTCGGCGCCAGGGCGGTCCTCGCCGGCGAGCTGGGGCTGTTACTCCCGGTCGGGGTTCTCTTCGTTGTGAGCGCCGTGCTTCTCGATTTCATCCCGGACATCTTCGCCAGGGCTCGCTTCAGCGGCGACCGGACCCACAACGGGTTGCTGATGTTCGCGTACATCACCGGGCCGGCACTGTTCGGGTTCTACGGGCTGTTTCTGGCACCAATCCTGCTGATCGTGACAGTCGAGTCGGTCCAGCTCCTGCTCCCGTACGCGCTGTCGGGCGACTCGTCGGCGCCAACACAGTCGCGGCTCTCCGAGTACGGCGACGGATCGGCGGCTCCCCACGGCGAAACTTCCACGGACTGACGCTCGCGGCCACTGTCTCCGGGGTTTCGCGACAGCGTGTCCCCGCTCCGGGAGGGGCAAGAACGTACAGATACGTTACAAAAACCGTCTTCAGGGAACACTTTAGTCAGTTCCACGCGATTGGACAGGTATGAGCGGCATTTCGGACCAGACTAGCGGGGAGACAGACGAGATAGCGCCGGCGGAGGCGCTGTCAGTGATCGCCAACGAGACCCGGCTAGACATCCTGGAGGCGCTCTGGCGGGTCGACGACCGGCCGGTCCGGTTCTCGGATCTCTTCGACGAGGTCGGCCTGACAGACAGCGCACAGTTCAACTACCACCTCAAACAGCTCACGGGACAGTTCGTCGCAAAGACCGACGAGGGGTACGACCTGCGGTTCGCCGGCGGCCAGGTCATCCGGGCGATTCGGGCGGGGACGTTCACCCGCCAGCCCGACGTCGAACCGTTCGAGGTCGAGGGTGCGTGTACGCGCTGTGGCGGGAAACTCGCGGCCTCCTACGGCGACGAGCAGCTGCGCATCGAGTGCAGTGACTGCGGGAAGGCCCACGGCGAGTACCCGTTCCCACCCGGCGGGCTGGTCGATCGGACGCCGGCGGAGATCGCCACGGCCTTCGACGAGCGGGTACGCCACCTCCACTGTCTCGCTGCCGACGGCGTCTGCCCGGTCTGTAGCGGCCAGATGAACACCGAAATCACGAGGGAAAAGCCCTGCTGTCTGGACATCTCGCTGCGCGCGAACCACGTCTGCCAGCAGTGTCGCCACGAACTCTGTTCCCCGGTCGGCCTGGTGTTGCTGGACGAGGCCACCGTCGCGGCGTTCTACGACGACCACGACATCGACCTCTCAGGGCGCCCGTACTGGACGCTCCCGTGGTGTGTCGACGACGAGTACGCGGCGGTCGAGAGCACCGACCCCTGGCGGATCAGCGTCAGGATCCCGCTGGGTGCCGACGAACTCCGCGTCGTGCTCGACGGCGACCTCACGATCCGCGAGTCCGAGTGCATAGACTGCTCCATCTGATTGTTGTGGCTGCGTACCGAGTCGACCGCATGACTCGTACGGTTGATCCCGTACCGACTCACAACAGTCAGTATCAGAACAGCACACAGTTCCAAGAGAGAAGTTCTTACCTGTGGGGCGTTGAGTAGGTGGCATGACAGACCGCATTCCGGTGACAGTCGTCAGCGGCTACCTCGGGGCGGGAAAGACGACGCTGATCAATCACGTACTGGGGAACCAGCAGGGCTACCAGGTAGCGGTGATCGTCAACGACATGGGCGAGGTGAACATCGACGCGGACCGGATCGCTCGCAAGAACGAGGAGGAGGGGATCGTCGACCTCTCGAACGGCTGTATCTGCTGCCGGCTGCAGGGTGACCTCCTCGCGGAAGCCAACCGGCTCGCGGACCTCCGGGAGTTCGACTACCTGCTCGTCGAGGCCTCGGG
>PXQK01000173.1 GCA_003022085.1 Halobacteriales archaeon QH_10_65_19
AGGCGGCGAAAACGGTCGTCGGTACGACTGACGACGGGCGCGTGATCGGCACCGTCGAGGAAGCGTCGGAAAGCGAGGACGAGGGTGGGACGGTCGCTATCCGTGGGCTGGAACTCGGTTGACTGTGGGAACTGGTCGCGGATAGAAGAAATCAGAACTGGTAGCGGCGGTCGTCGTTCTGGCTCGCCTGCGGGAACTGGCCGCCGGTCATTTCCTCGAAGGTCATGCCCGACAAATATTCGTCGTAGGTCACGTCGTGGCTGCTGCGCAGGTGGAAATCCAGCGTGCCCGTCTCGACGGTAGTCTGGAACAGCATGTGGACTGCCCGGCGGACGAGTTCGTCGGTCTTGTCGGGCTCCATCGCGACAGAGAGCATCGCCAGTTCGTTGCGCGTCTCCCGGTCCAAGTCGACAGCCATCTCCTCGCCGAGGTCGGCGTACTGGGCTTCGACGTCCGCTGTCAGGTTTTCGAGACTCATGTCCCACGTTTCGTGACTGTCGTGGAAACCGCTTTCGTCCGACTGTCGGCGGCGGGCGGCTTAGACCGTCCATGAGACAAAATAACAGCGGAACCCCACCCGTTTACGGGCGGGTCCAAGCGATAGGCACAGACGCGAAACCGCAAGACTTAGGCCGCGTGGGGTCGTATGTGTCTGCTGCCGGTGCGTCCTCGCGCCGTGGCTATTTAGTCGTTCCCGGACCAACGTCGAGCCATGACTGTCCGGTACCAGAACCTGACGGCCGAGTGGTACGGGTACGCGACGGTGCGGCTCGAATCGGACGACACGGTCGTGTACCTCGATCCCGGTCGCTACGGCGTCCTGAGCGGCGAGTGGGCATCCGACACCCCCGCAGCAGGCGACCACCACCCGTCGGGCGGCTCGGTCCGCCCGGAGGACGGCGACGTCGTCTGCCTCTCGCACGTCCACCACTACGATCCGGACGGGATCGACCGCGTCGCGCGACCGGACGCGACGGTCGTCGCCTTCGAGGGGATCGTTCCCCGCGACAGCCGCCGGGAACTCGGGCGGCTGGCCGAACTTCCGTACGACGTCTGCACGGTCGGACAGGAGGACGAAGTGCTGGTCGCGGACCTGCCAATCTGGACCGTTCCGGCGTACAACCATCCGGACGGCCCCCACACGACGGCCGACGGGCGGCCGATCCACCCGGAGGGGTTCGGCTGTGGCTTCCTGCTATCGATCGGAGAGGCGCGGGTGTTCTGGCCCGGCGACACCGACGTGCTGGGCGGCCACGCCGAACTCGACGTCGACGTCTTCCTGCCGCCGATCGGCGGATCGTTCACGATGGATCGCGAGGCCGCGGCCGCGCTGGCCGCCGACCTCGACCCGGGGCTGGTCGTGCCGATCCACTACAACACCTTCGAGGCCCTGGAGGCCGACTCGCAGGCCTTCGCCGGCGACGTCGCCGCGCAGGGGGTGCCGGTCGCTCTCGACGAGGGCTGGTGACTCCAGCGGCAGGTGTGGCGCGGCAACCGAGTGGGACTGATAGAGTCGTGCGTGCGTATTTTCGGCACGTCGTCGACGTAGCGGGGGAAAGCGGCCGAAACAAGCGGTGTGTGCGATCCTGGCAGTACACAGTCACGCACGACCCCGTGACGCCCTTCCCAGCGATTGACAATACCAACGCTTACCTTTCTAACTCACAAAGAGGTGGCGAATGAGTGAGGAAGCCCTCGACACCGACGAGGTCGCCGAGATTTACGACGACCTGCTGGCAACCTACAGGGCGGAGTGGGCCTACCGCGGCCACCGGAGTCTCCACCTCGCCTACTACGACGACGAGCACGACGAGCCGGGCGAAGCGTCGATGAACACGATGCGGGTGCTTTCGGAGGCGGCCGGCATCGAGAGCTCCGACCGGATACTGAACATCGGCTGTGGCGCCGGCGAGGACTCGGTCTGGAACGCCCGGGCCTACGGCGCGACCGTGGTCGGCGTCAACATCAGCGAGACACAGCTCGACCTCGCACGCGAGAACGCCCGCGAGCACGGCGTCGAGGACCTGACCTTGTTCAACTACGACGACTTCCAGACGCTGGAGACGATCACTGACAACTCGATTGACGTGGTCTGGGGGCTGGAGGCGCTCTCACACTCCCCAGACAGGACCCAGGCACTGGCTGCCGCACAGCGCGTCCTCGACGACGGTGGTCGTCTTGCACTCACCGACCTGTTCCTCCGGGACGAGCCGGCGACCCTCTCCGACGCCGACAGCGACCGGATCACGACGGTCGAGGACGGACTCGGCCTCCGTCTGGGCTCGATCGGCGGGTTCGAAGCGGCGCTCGAGGACGCAGCCTTCGAGAACGTCGCGGTGCGAGACCTCACCGACGGGATCCAAACCGCGACCAGCCGCCGGCAGTCCTTCGCACGGGTGGCCCACCCCGTGGGTCGCCTGCTGGGCGCCGTCGGCCTCGCGTCCGAGACACAGCTCGACGGGCTCCGGGCCTCTGCCCGGGTTCACGAACTCGTCGAGGAAGGCGTGCTCGGCTACTTCCTGATTACCGCCGACAAAGGCACACTCGACGGGGAGAGCGGGGCAGCGTAGGAGCTACTCCCAGTACTCGGGTTCGTTGCCCGGCTTCCACTTGACAGAGCAGCCACGGGAGGGGCGGAACTCCTCGTCGACGTCCCGGCCGGCCAGCAGGTCCTCGATGTGGCCTTTCATTTCGCGCTCGGTCACCTCGTCGTCGGGGTTGTGGCCGTTGTCGAGCCGACCGTGGTAGGCCAGACGGAACATTCCATTGTCGCCCTCGAACAGGAACGGATCGGGCGTACACGTCGCGCCGTAGGCCGCGGCGACCTCCTGGGACTCGTCGCGGAGGTACGCGTCCCACTGGATCGTCCCCTCCTTGACGCGCTCAACCATCGTCTCGAAGTCGTCCTCGGGGTACTCCCCGGCGTCGTTGGGGTTGATCCCCACAACGGGTACCTCGTCGAACTCCGCGGCGAGGCGGTTCATCTCGTCGAATTTTGCCTTCGCGTACGGGCAGTGGTTGCACGTAAAGACCACGAGCAGCCCCTCGGCGTCCGAGAAGTCCAACAGCGAATGCGTCTCGTCGTCGACGCCCTCCAGTTCGAACGTCGGTGCCTCGTCGCCCCGTTCGAGTACGTCTTCGGATTCGAGTGCGACCATACGTGTCCTGTTCATCCGTGGTGCTTTACCGGTTCTGACGGCGGCAAAATCGTTTGATAGCGCCTCTCGTACCGTCCCGACGGCGAGCGTCGGTAAAGCCTCTTCGGCACAACCATCGACACCGCCCGGCATCGGTCACACCCGTCAGGATTAACAGTGTCGGGCCGGTAGAGAGCTGTATGAGCACGACGGAGGACGCGCCCGGGAGAGTCGAGATATCCGTAACGGAGACGGCAGCCTCCGAAGCCCTGGCTCTTCTCGAGGGCGAAGAGATGGACACCGACGAGGCAGGCCTCCGCCTCTACGTCCAGCAGGGCGGCTGTGCCGGTCTCTCGTACGGCATGCGCTTCGAACACGCTCCCGAAGAGGACGACACCATCTACCAACACCACGGACTCCGGGTGTTCGTCGATCCCGCGAGCATGAACTACATCGAGGGCTCGGTCCTCGACTACGAGGGCGGCCTTCAGGGCGAGGGTTTCCACGTCGAGAACCCGAACGTCGTCAGCGAGTGTGGCTGCGGCGAGAGCTTTCGGACCTGATCGCGGCGATCAGTCCATCAGTTCGAACGCGACTTTGACTTCTGCCTGGTACTCCCGCCCGTCGACCGATGCGACCTCCACCCCGAACTCCTCGACTTTGATCCAGTGAACGTTGTCCAGCGTCGCCTCTGCCCGGTCGACCGCGTCGTCGACCGCGTCGTCGAACGATTCCGTACTCGAACCGATCAGCGTGATCTTCTTAAACACCATTGCGTTAGTGTGTGACACACCCTGCGGTCAAAAAGGTATCTTTGCACCGCGGGTGCCGGACCGACCTACCCGGTTTCACTCTCCGCTCGCCGTATACGAGGTTACTGGTAATCCACTTCGCCTTCGCCCTCGCCGACCCACGCCCCACGGTCGGGTTCCCGTGACTCCAGCGGGTCCAGGTCCTTGTACCACGGGACGTTTTTGAGCTCCTCTTTGTTGTAGGCCAGTTCGTCTTTTGTCTCGCCGACGAACTCGAAGTTCTCAGTCAGAATGATCGCGTCGGTGGGACAGACCTCCTCGCAGAGCCGGCAGTAGATACACTGGCCGATGTGGAGGTTGTACTGCTCGCCGTTGCGCATGTCGTCCATCACGATCTGGATCGTGTCGTTCGGGCAGACCTTCTCGCACTGCCGGCACCAGATGCACCGCTCCTGGCTGAACTTGTGGACGCCACGGAACCGGGGGGAGACCTCCGGCTCCTCGTCGGGGTACGAGACGGTGAACGTCTCGCCGTCGAGTGCGTGTTTCATCGTCGTTGCCATGCCTTTGAGTATGCCGATCATGCTGTGTCACCTCCGTACCGCGTCGGTTGTGTGCCGATCCGTGCCCCAGTCACAGTGCCAGCACCCCCACGATGGCCGCCGTGAGAAACAGGTTCGCAAACGATAGCACCAACATCCCCTTCCAGCCGATCTCGATGAGCTGGTCGATGCGCACCCGCGGGAGGGCAGAGCGCGCCCACTGGGTCAGGAGGAACACGCCCCAGATCTTGACCAGGAACCAGAACAGTCCGATCCAGGAAGATGTGGACGAACTCGCCCAGGTACACGAGCACGAAATACACCGACGAGTATTCGGTCTGGAATCCGGCGACGATCTCTGTCGGCGCCTCGGGGATGTCGAAGGGATTACGCCCCACTTCGGCCATGTTCGCCGCCAGAAACAGCACGAATGCGAACGGGTTGACGATCGCGAACCAGGCGGGGATCGACACCGGACCGAGCGCCACGAGTGACTGCTGCTGTGTCGCGACAACCTCGCTGAGCTGCAGCGTGCCGGCGAAGATCACCACCGAAATCCCGGTGATGATCAGCGGGATCTCGTAGGCGAGATTCTGCGCGACCGCTCGTAGCCCGCCCAGAAACGAGTACTTGTTGTTCGAGGAGTAGCCCGCCATCACCAGACCGACCGACGCAATCGAGGCCACCGCGAAGACGAATGCCAGTCCGACCTCGGGGTCGGCGAGCTGGAAGTCGACCGGGCCGAGTTTCCCCATCGGGATCACAGCAAAGCCCAGCAGTGCCGAGGACGCGATCACCATCGGCGCGAGGTCCCACGCCGGCCGGTCGACGCCCTCCGGGACGATTCGCTCCTTCGAGCTCAGCCGGACCGCGTCCGGAATGATGATACCGATTCCGAGCGGGCCGATCTTGTTCACCGAGATCCGGTCGGTGAACGCCGCGGTGATCTTCCGTTTCGCCCATGGCCCGGCGACCGCGGCGTTTGCAAGAACCAGCGTCCCGATGATCGCCGCGCCGACGAACCCGCCGACGAACTGTCCGGCGACACCTTCGAGGCCGAGCGCCGAACTGATCGACTCCGCGAGCGTCATCGATCCACCTCACCGAGCACGATGTCGAGGCTCCCGAGCGCGGCGATCATGTCGGGGATGTACTCGCCTTCGGCCATCACCTCCAGGGACTGAAGGTTACAGAAGGCCGGGCTCCGGATCTTGAACCGGCCGGGCTCGTCGGTCCCGTCCGACCGGATGTAGATGCCCAGCTCCCCCTTTGCGGCCTCGACCGCGCGGTACACCTCCTTGTCGTGGTCGGGCTTCAGGGTGCGGGGGACGTTCGACTGGATCTCGCGGTCGTCCTCGGGCCACTCCTCCAGCAGGTCGACACACTGCTCGATGATGCGCGCTGACTGCTCCATCTCCTTGAGGCGCACCAGCGCCCGCGCGAAGTTGTCACAGCCCTCGTCGGTGATGACGTCCCACTCCAGCTCGTCGTAGTAGCCGTAGGGATCGTCCCGCCGCAGGTCGTAATCGATCCCCGACGCGCGGGCGACCGGCCCCGTACAGCCGTAGCTTCTGGTCTGCTCCGGCGGCAGGATGCCGGTGTCGAACACCCGCATCTGGAACAGCTCGTTGCTCGTCAGCAGGTTGTGGTACTCCTCCAGGCGCTCGGGAACGTACGCACAGAAGTCCCGAACCTTCTCGAAGTACTGCTCGCGGGGCTCGGGCAGGTCCCACGCCACGCCGCCGAGCCGGAGGTAGTTGAACATCAGCCGCTGACCGGTCAGGTCCTCCAGCAGGTTCTGGAGCTTCTCCCTGTCGGTGATAGCGTACATGAAAATCGCCGTGAAGTCGCCGTAGATGTCCAGTGCGAACGTTCCGATTGCGAGCAGGTGGGCTGCGATCCGGCACATCTCTGCCGACATCGTCCGGATCACCTGGGCGTACTCCGGTACGTCGAGCTCCGCCAGCGACTCCGCGGCCCGGGCGTAGGCCCACTCGTTGAGGATGCCTGCCGAGATGTAGTCCCACCGGTCGGGGTAGGGCATGATCTGGTGGCGGTAGGTCGATTGCTCGCACATCTGCTCCTCGCAGCGGTGGAGGTAGCCGATGTCGGGATCGACGTCGACGACCTGCTCGCCGTCGAGCACCGTTTTGAGGTGTAACACGCCGTGCGTCGCCGGGTGGTGGGGCCCGATGTTGACGAACATCGTGTCCGACCGGTTGGGCACCTGCGTCCGGTCCTCCATCGGGTTGGCGTGCTCGCGCAGCGGCACGACCTGTGGCTGGTCCTGGTTGTAGTCCATCGAGAGCGGGTGGCCCTGCCAGGTCTCCGGGAGCAGGATCCGCCGCAGGTCAGGGTGGTTCTCGTACTCGATGCCGATCAGATCGTGAGCCTCCCGCTCGTGCCAGTTTGCCGTGTCGAACACGCCCGCGGCGCTCTCGCTTTTTGGCTCGTCTCGCGCCGTCGGTACGACGACCGACAGCTCCTGGGTCGGGTCGTCGTACTTCTTGAGGTGGTAGACCGACTCGTAGCGGTCCTGGTAGTCCTGTGCGGTGACACACGAGAGGTGGTCGAACCCCGCCTCTGCCTCCAGCGTCGACAGCACCGCCTCGACGTCGTCGGGCCGGATCACGAACCCCTCTGCGTTGACGTGCTCCTCCCGGCCGAGAAGGTGCTCCCCCAGCAGTTCCGCGAGTTCGTCGTAGTCGAGGTCGCCGCCGGGCGTTTCGCCGACGTCGAGCCCCGGCTCCGGCGGTTCGAGACTCATGGCGAATCAGCCCAGTCGTACCGCATTACCAGGTCGTCCTCGTCGATCTCCGCGGCGAGCTTCTGGACGAGTTCGTCCTGTTCTAGGTCGCCGAACTCCTGGAGTTCGTACGGTTTGACCGTTACCGGCGCGCTCTCGCCGGCGCGGATCTGTTCCTGGAGCTTGAGAACGCCGTACACCAGCGCCTCGGGGCGGGGCGGGCAGCCCGGGACGTGGATGTCGACCGGAATGATCTCTTCGACGCCCTTGATGACGTTGTATCCCTCCTGGAAGGGGCCGCCAGCGATGGTACACGACCCCATCGAGACGACGAACTTCGGCTCGGGCATCTGATCGTAGACCCGCTTCATTCGCGGGCCGAACTTCGAGACGATCGTTCCGGGAACAATAATCACGTCGGCCTGCCGCGGTGAGGCCCGCGGGACGCCGGCACCGAACCGGTCGAGGTCGTGTTTCGTCGCGGAGGTGTGCATCATCTCGATGCTACAGCAGGCAATCCCGAACAGCAGCATGAACATCGAGTTGCCCCGGACCCAGTTCATGAACTTGTCGAACTTGGTGAGGATGAACGGTGTCGATCCGAACGCCTGCCGGAGCCTCGAGTTGAGACGCTCGTCGACGCCCTCGCCCATCCGCGCGTCCTGGGTGGACTGTGCCTGTTCCAGCGTGTCGTGGAGTTCTGGTTGGTCCTTGCTCATGGTTTACTCTACCCGCTGGCGCTCGGCCTGCTGGCTTGTGGCCCACTGAACCGCGCCGTTGCGCCAGGCCCAGGCGAGACCGAACACGAGGATGCCGAGAAACGCCGCCATCGGTGCGAAGACAGCTACGAAGCCAACGGCGTCGTCGACGACCGCGTCCTCGAAGATAACCGCCCAGGGGAAGATGAAGACGGTCTCGATGTCGAAGACGACGAACAGCAGCGCGACCATGTAGTACTGGATGTTGAACCGAATGTTGTAGCTGCTGCCGGTCGGCACCTCGCCGCTCTCGTAGGTGGCGCGTTTTCCCTGCTCGGGGACGCTCGGCCGCAACAGCCACGAGACCATCATCATCGACAGCGGGATGAGCACTGCCACGACGGCCAGTCCCCCGATTGCGATCCATTCACTCATTTCGGGTCGTGTGCGCCCTTTGAATCGGCGGCATATAAGGGTTGATTGTTTCGGACCGGTGGCAACCAATCGCTGCAGTGCGTACGAACCGAGACAGGGGGGCTTTCACCGCTCCACCTCTCAAAGTCGGTTCTTCCTGTCCCGGGGGGCCAGGTCGTGGACACGCAAGCGACGATATACACCCGGACGTGATTTGCCTACTCCTGGTCAGCTCTGAACCCGAGCGTGCCAGTCGAGTGCAGATCACGCGACACCTCGGCAACCCCCTCCTTCAGCTCCTGATGGTACTCCTCGAGACGCTCGCGCAGTGCCGGATGCTCGCGCGCGAGGATCTGCGTGGCAGACAGCGCGGCGTTGAACGACTTGCCGGCGTCGACGGCTACCAGCGGTGCGCCCTGTGGCATCCCGACCACCGACTGGAGTGACTTCTCCTGGACCGGCACGCCGATAACGGGCAGCGGGTAGGCGATCGAGGCTGTCATGTTCGGCAGGTCCGCGCTCTTGCCGCCCGCACCGGCGATGATCACGTCGATCCCCCGGTCGGCGGCCGTCTCGGCGTAGGCGTACATCAGCTCCGGCGTCCGGTGGGCCGAGACGACGTACGTCTCGAAGGTGAAGCGGGACGCCGGCGGGTCGTCGTAACTGGTCAGTTCTTCGAATCCCAGGTCGGTGAGCGCGTCGTACGCGCCGGACCGGCCCGTCTCTGACCCCCGTCAGCGCGTCGTACGCGCCGGGCCGGCCCGTCTCTGACCCCATCATCACGTCGAGGTCAGAATCTGACCCCATCACGATCCCGATCTCGGGCGTCTCCTCGGGGGAATGATCCCGCTCGGCCTCGCGTTCGAGGTCCTCGATCAAGGCCGCGAGTTTTTCGGTCATGTGCGACCGTGGGGGTGGCCACCCACTAAACGTTGTCATCGGGCCAGGCGGCTGTTCAGATTGATACCGTCTACCACAACACTCTTGTCGGTTCCGGCCGACCTGAAGGGGAGACCAGTGCTCCGTGCAAAACTCTATTTCGACCTCGAGAAACAGTGCATCCTCAGTGAGGTGACCGAGCCGATCGACGGCTCCTTCGCGGTTTCCCAGGAGGAGGTCCACGACAACTGCATGATCACGTTCCTCATCGACACCGGGGAGTTCTCGTCGTCGATCGCCGCGAAGCTCGGGGCGTCGGAGCAGGTCACGGAGGTCGAGCCCATCGACGACGGGCGGCTGCTGGTGACCAAGCGGTCCTGTGGCGCCCTGCCGGTCATCCGGCGCAACCACGGGAAGCTCCGCGGGATGGACCGGGTCAGCGGGAGCCAGCGGGTGTTCGACATCCTCGTGTTCCG
>PXQK01000174.1 GCA_003022085.1 Halobacteriales archaeon QH_10_65_19
GAAAACCAGCAGACGACGCTTGGAACGTATGCGTCTTGAAACCAACAGGTCGCTTCGCTCGGCCTGAAATCCCGTGGTGGGATTCCTCCGCGTTCACGCAGAGGAGGAGGTCAATATCTTTCGCACTGGGTCCCAATGTCGGTGGTTTCGTGGGCTGAAACGCCCAATGCGTAACTCCACAGCGTCGTCGGGCCAAGCCCGACTGCCTGGGAGACGTAGTCTCCCTCTGGTACAGAGTCACGCACGACCGTATGAGAGAGTTCATCCCTCCCCGGCGGTTCAGAAGTTTCATTACCGTCCTCGTAGATGCTTCGACCACGTACATGGCTGTACTCTGGCTGGATGACATCAGGGGCGGCGACCTCAAACAGGTCGGCGGGAAGGCCGCGTCACTCGGGGAGATGACGACGGCCGGCCTGCCGGTGCCGCCAGCGTTCGTCGTCACTACCGATACGTACCGCTCGTTCATCGAGGAGACAGGCATCGACGGGGAACTGTTCGAGGCGACCGACGTCGAGACGGAGGATTCAGCGGCCCTGGCAGAGGCTGCCGATACGGCCCAGAGTCTGATCCGGGAGACGCCGATCCCGGACGCGCTGTGCGAGGAGATCCTGGGCGCCTTCGACCGCATCGGCGAGGATGCGTCGGTCGCCGTCCGGTCCTCGGCGACGGCCGAGGACAAACCGGGAGCGTCGTTTGCCGGGCAACAGGAGACGTACCTGAACGTCACGCGCGACCGGGTGATCGACTGCGTCCGGGACTGCTGGGCCTCACTGTTCACGCAGCGCGCACTCTACTACCGCCAAGAACAGGGGTTCAGTCACCGCAAGGTGGACATGGCCGTCGTCGTCCAGGAGATGGTCGACGCCGACAAGAGCGGCGTCATGTTCACAAGCCACCCGTCGACGGGTGCGCCAGTCGTCACGATCGAGGCCGCGTGGGGGCTCGGCGAGGCAGTCGTCTCCGGCGCAGTTACGCCCGACAACTACGTGATCGACCGGGGTACGGGCGAACTGCGGGAAGAGACCGTCGCCGAGAAGAAGGTGATGCACGTCCGCGATCCCAAAACAGGGAAGACCGCCGAACGTGCGGTTCCGGAGGACAAGCGGACCGCGCGCGTGCTCGGCGACGACGAACTCGACGAGCTGCGGGCAACCGGCGAGTCGATCGAGGAGTACTACGATGCCCCGCAGGACGTGGAGTGGGCGATCGCCGACGGCGACATCTACCTGCTGCAGTCGCGCCCGATCACGACCATCAGCGAGGGCGCCGAAACTGCCGGCAGCGTCGCCGACGGCGGCGCGGAGAGCACCAGCGGTGCCGGATCGACCACCGACAGTGCGGGCAACACCGACGAGGACGGTGTGATCCTCACGGGCCTGGGAGCAACCCCCGGGAGCGCCGCGGGCGAGGTGCGGATCGTCGACAAGCTGGACGAACTCGACAAGGTCCAGGAGGGCGATATCATCGTCACCGAGATGACGACGCCGGACATGGTGCCGGCGATGAAGCGCGCCGCCGGCATCGTCACCGACGAGGGCGGAACAACCTCTCACGCGGCGATCGTCTCCCGCGAACTGGGCGTGCCCGCAGTCGTCGGCTGCGAGACGGCGACAGAGCAGCTCCACGACGACCAGCTGATCACCATCGACGGGGAGAGGGGAACGCTCCGAGCCGGCGGCAGGGACGCCGAAACAGAGGAGGAGTACGACGCGGTCGAGGCGGTCCGCCCCGACACCCCGGTCAAGCCGATGACCGCGACAGAGGTGAAAGTCAACGTTTCGATCGCGAGCGCAGCCGAGCGCGCCGCGGCGACCGGCGCCGACGGCGTCGGTCTGTTGCGCATCGAACACATGATCCTCTCGCTGGGGCAGACCCCGGAGCAGTATATCGAGCAAAACAGTGTCGACGACTACGTGGAACAGATCGTCGAGGGCGTCCGGACGGTGGCCGACGAGTTCTATCCCCGCCCTGTCAGGGCCCGGACGCTCGACGCGCCGACCGACGAGTTCCGCCAGCTGGAGGGCGGGAGCGACGAGCCGCTGGAACACAACCCGATGCTCGGCTACCGGGGCATCCGGCGGAGCCTCGACCGGCCGGACGTGTTCCGTCACGAACTCGAGGCGTTCCGCCAGCTCCACGAGGTGGGCTACGACAACGTCGAGATCATGCTCCCGCTGGTCAACGACGCGTCTGACGTCAGGCGAACCAGACGGCTGATGGAGGACGTCGGGATCGACACCGACAAACGAACGTGGGGTGTGATGATCGAAACCCCGGCGGCCGCACACTCGGTTGGGGAGATAGCGGAAGCTGGCGTCGACTTCGTGAGCTTCGGCACCAACGACCTCGTCCAGTATACGCTGGCGATCGACCGGAACAACGAACGTGTCGCGGACCGCTACGACCCGATGCACCCCGCGGTGCTGGATCTCATCGATCAGACGATAGAGGTCTGCCGCGAGCACGACGTCGACACGAGCATCTGCGGCCAGGCCGGCTCTGACCCCCAGATGGTCACCCACCTCGTCGAAGAGGGGATCACCTCGGTCAGCGCGAACATCGACGCCGTCCGGGACATCCAGCACGAGGTCAAACGCGTCGAACAGCGTCTCCTGCTTGACTCCGTCCGGTGATAGCCCTGCTGGGTGCCTCGTACAGGTGATGCCCAGTGACACTCGCCCGACACGCGGAGGTCGACGCTAGGTGACATCCGGCCCCAGACAGAGGCCATAGCCGGGGGAACACTTTTTGTTTGCCACTGTGTACCACGGGGTACGATGGTACGGGCGTTTATTATGGTGAAGACGGCTGCCGGCAAGTCAGCCGACCTTCAGAACCGGATCCGGGAGATGGACGCCGTGCTCGACGCCAACGTCGTCGCCGGTCAGTACGACATCATTGTCGAGGCCGAAGCCGAGGAGGTGTACGACGTCATCCACACCGTTGCGACTAACGTACGGGAGCTCGACGGCGTCGTCGACACGCGGACGTACATGTGTCTCGAATGACGCGCCCTACCGGGGTGTCTGTCTGACCGCAACGGCTGTCGGCGAGTCACAGCGCGGTGTCGTGTTCGTCTTCGAGTTCCCGCTCCCGGCGGTAGGCGTCGACGAAGCCGTCGACGTCGAACTCCGCCATCTGCTGTTCGAACTCCGCGACGGTCGGCCCGGCGTCGGCGTGACTGATCGCGTGTTCCATCAGTTCGACGAGCAATTCGACGACGATCCGGTGGAGTTCCCGCGAGTCGAAGTCGGCTACCCACACGAGCGCGTAGCCGACCCCTCCGTCGCCAGAGAGGTCGGCGCTCGCCATCCGGTCGGGGTACTCCTCGCGCACCATTGCGAGCGCGTGGGCGGTCGAGAACTGTTCGAACCCGTCGTCGGTCCTGATCGTCTCCCGCAGCGTGTCGACGAGGAACTCCGGAACGAAGCGACCCAGCGGGTGGACATCCATCACCACTGCGTGCGTCTCGTCGCACTCGCAGGTAAACTCACGGACGCCCAGATCGAGGTCGTGGGCGTGAACCTCCTCGCCGCAGGGTAGCTCGATGATCTCGTCCGGCTCGCCCGGCACGCGGGGCTCTGGCATTACTGTCAGTTGGCCCGCTGTGTGCATAAACACCCCGATCGGAACGGCAATGCTCGAAACAACGACTATACGAACTCGACGTGTTCGAGGACGTCCGCGACGGCATCAAGCGGCTCCGGGACGGCGGGTACGACCCCTACGTCGTCTCGAATGGCAACCCGGAGATGCTCGCGTCGATGGTCGAGCACGCTGACATCGGCGGCCTGATCGAGGAGACGATCAGCGCGGACGAGATCCAGACGTTCAAACCCGCGGGCGAACTCTACCGCCACGCCACCGTCCAAACGGGGACGCCAGTCGACGAGATTCCCGGAACTCCCACTCCCACTTGTCCTCGACCCGGACGCGGCCGTCGTCGAGCAGTTCGACGGTACCGACGGAGTGCCCTGTGGCCGTCTCACGGCCAGTCGTCGCGGGTGTCCTCTTCCTCGACAGTCGCGGGCTCGGGGTCGACCGCCATCTGCCAGTCGGCGGCGTCAGCGGCAGTCTGCACGTCGAGATACTCCCAGTCGAGTTCGTCGGCAAGCTGTTCGTCGTCGTCGGTCGTCCCGACGAAGACGTAGCGGTCGGTGTCGAACTGCTCTTTGATGTTGCCGAGACTCTCGCGGCGGGTCCGGGGCCCCGAAAAGAAGTCCTGCCTGACGCGGTGCTTGCGCGTGAAGTTCGTCACGACGTAGGTCGGCTTACTGGAGATGACGCCGACGTAGGTCGTCCACTGCCGGGCGTCCGTGAACACGGCCTGGGGGTCCTGCAGCTC
>PXQK01000175.1 GCA_003022085.1 Halobacteriales archaeon QH_10_65_19
CGCCTCGAAGTCCTCGGCGCCGCACTGGTCGGCGATATTCTGTAACGTGCCGATCCGAACACGATCGTGGAGCGGGACTGTCACTGTTCGCTTCTCGCCAGTTTCGGGATGCGTGTACTTCAAAATCGCGTGGTCTCCCCGTGTCCGGTCGTGTCTGTAGCCGAACTTCTGTAGCACGTTGACGATTTCCTCGCCGGAAAAGTCCCGCGAGGCCATTTCTACGAGTTGAACCACGGCGCGTCCGGTTCCGGGGCTGACGTGTCGTCGTCGCGTGCCTCCTCCGTGAGTGCAACCGCCTCGTCGAGATTTTCGAGTGCTTGTTCGCGTGTTTCGCCCTGCGAGGCGACACCGGTCTCCTCGTCAATTGCCGACCACCAGCCGTCGTCTTCCTCGATCAATCGGATTTCTCGCCCGGTGCTCATATACCTACCAAACGGTAGTTTTCATTCCGGTATAAATGTATCACCTACCTCGCGGTGACCGGCGAGGTTTGCCGGTGGACTCCCGGTCTGTCCATTACACTATGGAAGGTGAGTAGTCGCCATTCCCGTTCAGCGTCCCCGACTTCAGGGCGAGGTGATGGGTCGCTCGTCCAGAACCAGACTTGAGCCGATTCTGGACATACCGATGTGCAATGTTTCGCGCCGCGTTGTAGTCGCTGTGTAGCTCTTTGCTGCACTTCTGACAGGCAAACTCGTCGCCGTCGCGGTTGTCCTCATGGGTGAAGCCACAGTCGGAGTGACTGCACCGCTGGCTGGTGTACGCCGGATGGACCGATTCGACGGCGATTCCCTCGGTATGGGCCTTGTATTCGACTTGGCGTTTCAACTCGCGGAACGCCCACTGCTGGAATTTCGAGGCGTTCGAGATACGTACAGCCCGCCGTCGCCAGGAGTACACTTCCGGCCGTGGCTTTATCTCCGAAGGCGCGGCCAGCCCGTGGTATGCCAGCGTCGACACACGTGATCGCCGGCAGATGTACAACCGAGTTCGACGGCTCGCGCGACCGCACGCAGCGGGGCGACGTTCTGGTCGTCGTCAAACCTGACGGCACCGTCCTGGTGCACGACGCCAGCGGCTACCAGCCGGTCGCGTGGCTCACTCGCGCCGACACAGTGGCCGTAGAGCCGGAGACAGTTACCGCGACCGACGGCGATCAGTCCCTGACAGTCACGGTCCACGACGAGTACGCCCGCAGCCGGTACCGCTCGAACGAGGCCGGCACCCCGGTGGGTACGTGCCCGGACTGCAAGGCGTCGCTCGTCCGGTCTGGCGGGGGCATCTCCTGTCCGGACTGTGACGACAGCTACTCGCTACCCGCCGACGCGACAGTCCTCGAGGAGCGGTGTCCGGACTGTGGCCTCCCGCAGTTCCGTGCCCAGCGCGGCCAGAGCTTCGAGGTGTGTCTCGACTACGAGTGTGACTCGTTCGACGACCGCGTCCGCGCAGCGTTCGACCGCGCGTTCGACTGCCCGGACTGCGGCGAGAACCTGCGCGTCCTGCGCCGCGGGGGACTGCTGCTGGGCTGTGATGCCTACCCGGACTGCGAGACGAGCTTCTCGTTTCCGGTCGGCCGCCACGACGGCACCTGCGGCTGCGGGCTCCCAGTGTTCGAGACGCCGACTGACCGGCGCTGTCTCGACGGCGGGTGTCAGGCCGACAGTCCCGGTCGCTCCGGTGGGTCGACCGACACCAGGGCGGACTCCTCCGGGTAACCTGTGTAGCGTGGGTAGCGTGGGTAGCGTGGCCGTCAGCTCCCAGCGGCGGAGGTTGTGGGCTTTCGCGCTGTTACCGCTGTGAGACTCGTCGCCCGGACCGGTACGGGACCACAGGTGCTATGTCCGCCGAGCGAGGAGGACGAGACATGCAGGTCACGTTCGACGGCATCCGGGCGCGCGGCGGCAGCGATGCCCGCGAGCAGTTCTACGACGCGCGGGGCTACGGCAGGCCACGGGACGGCGGAGTCGAGCTCGCGCCGGTCGAGGTGGCCCACCTCCTCTTTCGCGGCGACCTCGGCGCCGTCGTCGACAGCCGTTCCGGAGGGGAGGCGCTCGGCTTCGACGCGTTTCTCGCCTCGAACGCCGTCCCGGAGGTGGACTTTTTCGTCTACAAGGAGCTGCGCGACCGCGGGTTCTACCTCTCGCCGACGGCGTGGATCGACGACGCGGGTGACGACGCCAGCGACTTCGTCGTCTACCCGCGCGGCGACGGCCCCTGGGACGGGAACGTCTCCTACCGGGTGTGGACGGTCAGCGAGCGCTCCGACGTCACCGCCGGGGCGCTCCGCCGGATCGCCGCCTGTGGAGAGAACGACGCCGACGCCAGGGAGGCGGGCGGCGAGGTAACGGGGGTGCTCGCGGTCGTCGACGAGGAGAGCGAGGTGACATACCTGGCGGTAGAGGAGCCGACGATCGCGGGCTCGACGTACCACGAACTCCCGGGCTTCGAGGGCGTGTTGCTCTCCGACCGCGTGCTGGTGGGCGAGCCCCCGGACGCGCTGCACGACCGGGCGTTCTACGGCCGACCCCTCGACCGCGACGAGCCGCCCGTCCAGCTCTCGCTGGTCGAGGCCCCCTACCTCGCGGAACGGGCTCTCCTGGGACTCGACGGCGGGGGCGAGCGGATCGTCGCCCGCGGTCGGGAGGTCGAAGGCGACCGCTTCGACCGCCGGCTGCGCACCTACGGGGCGCTCAGGACCGCCGGCCTCGCCCCGAAAACCGGGTTCAAGTTCGGCGCTGATTTCCGGACCTACGCACACGTCGACTCCGTCGACAACCTCGGGCACTCGGAGCTGCTGGTACGGGTGCTGCCCGCCGACCACACGTTCGCCCCGCGGGACCTCGCACTCGACGTGCGCCTCGCCCACGGCGTGCGAAAACAGCTCGTCTTCGCGCTGACCGACGTCGACGCCGGCATCGACTGGCTGTCGGTCGGCCGGCTGACGCCCTGACTACCGTTTCCGGTCCGAGTCGAAGTCGATGTCGACCTCGTCGAGCCGGTCGGCCCACTCCTCGCGTTTCTCCTGGTGCTGTTCGAGGAACTCCTCCATGAGCCGGGCGGCCTGCTCCTTGCAGTCGCCACAGAGCCGTTCGCCGCCGACACACTCCTCGTAGACCTCCTTGGCGAACGCGTCGTCGTCGCCGGCCAGCAGGTATGCGTACAGCTCGTAAACGGGACACTCGTCGGCCTCGCCGCCGAGTTCACGCTGCTTTTCGGCGGTCTCGCGGCCGCCGGTCGCGGCGGCTTTCACCTTCTCGTACCCCTCCTCGGGCTCGTCGAGCAGGCTGATGTGCGAGGCAGGCACCGAGGAGGACATCTTCCCGCCGGTGAGACCGGTCATGAAGCGGTGGTAGACCGAAGACGGCGCCACAAATCCGTAGCCCCCGTGGTCGAGTTCGACCCCGCGGGCGAGCGCCTCCGCCTCGTCCCGGTCCAGGTCGAACGTGTCGACGTGTTCGTCGTAGACGCGCTTCTCGCCGTCGATGGTTTCGACGAGCGCCTCGAACGCCGCCTCGGTCGCGTTGCGGTCGATAAAACGCACCCGGGGGCGCAGGGGCTCCGTGCCAGCCTCCTTGAGCATCGTGATCGTGCCGTCGAGCGTCGTTGCCTGGACGTCGGTCGCGCCCGGTTCGCGCTCCAGGAACGTGGCGGCGTCGCTACACCGGATCTGCTCGTCCGGATGGCGGTCCTGGAGCGTCTCGTACGCGCCGGCGATCAGCGACCCCTCGGCGGCGTCGGTCCCGAAGCTCGCGTACGCTTTGGTGACGCCGAAGTACCGGACGCGGGCCGCGGGGTAGAGGATGTCGGCCATCTGGGTGACGACCGACTGCATGTGCGAGATGTCGGTCTCGCTGTCGAAGTCGTAGATCGCAGCGAGTTCGGAGAAGTTCGCCTCGACCCCGAGCTCGAACGCCAGGTCCTGCACGTCGCGGTTGGTCGACTGTCGGTACAGCTCCCCGTCCTCGGGGTCGAACCCCAGCGCGAGCAGCGAGAGGATGTAGTTGCGCGCGTGCTCGTCGATCTCCGCCCAGGTGAGCCCCCGGGCGCTGTGGGCCTCCAGGTCGGCGATGAGCCCGTAGACGTCGCCGCCCTGCTGCTGGTGCCAGATCAGCTCGTCGAACACCAGCTTGTGGCCGATGTGGGGGTCGCCGGTGGGCATGAATCCCGAGAGGGCCGCGAACGGTTCGTCCTCGTGCATCGCGTCGGTGAGCGCCCGGTAGTCGCGGTGGCCGAAGATGACGCCCCGGCGCATCAGGTAGTGCGGGTCGGGCACCTCGTCGACCACCGCCTCGAAGCGCTCGATGCCAAACTGCTCGAACAGCTTCCGGTAGTCCGAAACCGTCGAGGAACCCCAGGGGTCGAGCGCGATCTCGTCGGAACCCGCGACACCGCCGTCGGCCCGCGGGTCGGTGTGGTCGGCTCCGGCCGGAGCCCCCCGGTGCTCGTCGCCTGGCTTGTCGTCTCTGTCGGACGGTTCGGGCGTCATTTGGTGTGTCTCGCGCCGACACGCGCAAAAAGCGTTCGGTTGGTCGGCCCAGCCGAAATACCCATGTGCGTCGGTCCTGATATGAGAGCCATGGGCGATTCGAGTACAACAGAGGTAGTATCTCGTGAGCGACGGTGGTGGAAGGAGGCGGTGTTCTATCAGATCTACCCACGGAGTTTCAACGACAGCGACGGCGACGGGGTGGGGGACATCCCGGGGATGGTCGAGAAGGTCGACTACCTCGACGACCTGGGAGTCGACGCCGTCTGGCTCAACCCGGTGTACGAGTCGCCGCAGGCAGATTTCGGCTACGACATCGCCGACTACCGGGCGATCAACCCCGAGTACGGGACGATGGACGACTGGGACCGGCTGCTGGCGGAACTCCACGCCCGCGACATCAGGCTCGTGATGGACCTGGTCGTCAACCACACATCGAAAGAACACGAGTGGTTCCAGCGCTCCCGGGCGGCGGAGGAACCGTACGAGGACTACTACATCTGGCGGCCCAGCGACGACGGCCACCCGAACAACTGGGAGTCACACTTCGACATCCCGGCCTGGACCTACGACGACGAGCGCGCCGCGTACTACCTGCACCTGTTCACCCGGGACCAGCCGGACCTCAATTGGGAGCTCCGGGCGGTGCGCGAGGAGATCTTCAACGTCGTCTCCTGGTGGCTCGAGCGGGGCATCGACGGCTTCCGGCTCGACGTAATAAACGAGATATCGAAGGAGCCAGGCCTGCCCGACGGCGATCCCGAGTGCGGCCCCGTGGGTGCCGAACACCACATCAACGGGCCGCGGATGCACGAGTACTTCGAGAAGCTGTCCGAGCAGGGGTTCGGCGAGCACCGCGAGCGGGTGGCGACCATCGGCGAGTGTGCGCTGATCGACCCCGAGACGGCACTGGACGTGACCGGCCGGGAGTCGGCCCTGCTGGACATGGTGATCTACTTCGATCACATGCAGCTGGACGGCCGCGACCGGTTCGACTACCGGGAGTGGGAGCTCACCGACCTCAAGGAAGCGATGACCCGCTGGCAGGACGCCGTCGCGGAGGGGACCTGGGTCGCGCTGTACCACAGCAACCACGACCAGCCCCGTGCAGTGTCGCGGTTCGGCGACCCCGACTACCGGTACGAGTCCGCGACGATGCTCGCGACCTGGCTGCACGGTCACCGGGGGACGCCCTTCGTCTACCAGGGCGAGGAGATCGGGATGAGCAACGTCTCCTTCGAGTCGCCGAGAGACCTGGTCGATCCCTGGGCGATCAACCACTGGGAGAACGAACGCGAGGCGGGCAGGGCGTTCGACGAGGTCCGCGAGGACTTCGAGCGGCTCTCACGGGACAACGCCCGGACGCCGATGCAGTGGAGCGACGCGGCACACGCCGGGTTCTCTGCGGACGAGCCCTGGATGCCCGTCGGCGACGACTTCGAAACTGTAAACGTCGCGGCCGACCGCGACCGCAAGCGCTCGGTGTTCGAGTACTACCGCGACCTGATCGCGCTCCGGGACGGGATGGACGTGCTGGTGTACGGCGCGTTCGACCTCCTGCTCCCCGACCACGAGCGGATCTACGCGTTCCGGCGGACGCTCCCCGAGGCCGACCAGGAACTGCTGATCGTCTGCAACTTCTCTGACGACCGCCTGACGTTTGAGGCGCCGGCGTCGGTCGACGTCGCGGACGCGACGGTGGTGCTGGCAAACCTCCCCGAACCGGAGACGGAGCCCGTCACTGTGGAGCTCCGTCCCTACGAGGCGATCATCTACGAACTCTGAGCCCGGCCGTCTTGTCTACCGGTGTGGGTAGATCCCTACGATCCAGTTCGCGACGGACGTTCTGGAGGAACTCACCGAATACGGACTGACAGCTGTCCGTGGGGCTGCCAGGCGGCGAGCAGTTCGACCACCTCGCTCGCGCAGTCCGGACAGAGCGTGAGGCCGCCGTCGTCGGTCTCGCTGACGGTTTTCAGTCGTGGTAGTCTGCGAGGTTGCGGAGCGACGCGGACCCGCAGTGGTTGCCCGGCGCGTGCCGATACTCCCGGGCCCGGCTACTCCAGGCCGTGGATGATCGCCTGCTCGGTGTCGGAATCGAACAGGTGGATCTTGTCGCGGTCGAGCACGACCCGGTTGTCCTGCGCCTCGCGGACGTCCGCGTCCGGCTCGACACTCATCAGGAGCTGCCCCTCGCCCATCTCGTCGGCGCTCGTCTCGATCCCCCGCTCGGCCAGCAGGTAGACGAAGATCTCGTCGCCCATCGGTTCGAGTACGTCGGCAACCACGCTCTGGGGATCCGACGGGACGCCCGCTTGCTGGCTTTTCGCCTCGAGATAGACGTCCTCCGGACGAACCCCGAGGGTGACGTTCTGTCCGGGCTCGACGCCCTGGGTTTCGGGATCGAGCGGGATGTCCAGGTACCGGGATTCGAACCCGGACGCGGTGATCTGCCCCTCGACGAAGTTCATCGCCGGCGACCCGATGAAGCCCGCGACAAAGAGGTTGTCCGGCCTGTTGTAACACTTCAGCGGCGGATCGACCTGCATGAGTTCGCCGCTGTTGATCACTGCGATGCGGTCCGACATCGTCATCGCTTGAGCCTGGTCGTGGGTGACGTAGATAATCGTCGTGTCGAGCTCGCGGTGGAGCCGCTGGAGCTGGGTCCGCATGTGGACGCGCAGCTCCGCGTCGAGGTTTGCGAGCGGTTCGTCCATCAGGAACACGCGCGGATTGCGGACGATGGCGCGTGCAATGGCCACGCGCTGGCGCTGGCCGCCGGACATCTCCGCGGGCATCCGGTTCATCATCCCCTCCAGCTGGACGACGTCCGCCGCGTTCTCGACGCGCTGGTCGATCTCCTCTTGGTCGTACTTCCGGAGCCGGAGGCCAAAGGAGATGTTATCGTGTACGTCCATGTGGGGGAACAGCGCGATGTTCTGGAACACCATCGAGATCCCTCTGTCTTTTGGCGGCTTGTTCGTCACGTTCTCGTCGCCGATGTAGACGTCCCCACCGGTGGGGATTGTCAGTCCCGCAATCGTCTCCATCGTCGTCGACTTCCCACAACCGGAGGGGCCGACAAACGTGACGAACTCCCCGTCCTCGATCTCCAGGTTCATGTCGTCGACTGCTGTTACGTCTTCGTACTGTTTCGTGACTTGATCGAGTTTGACTTGTGCCATAGGTTACTCCTTGACTGCTCCTTGGGTGAGTCCGCTGACGATCTTTTCCTGTGCGACGATCACGAGCACCGCAACCGGCAACACCGCGACGATACTCGCCGCCGCCATGAGGTGGAAGTCCACCTCGTACTGTCCCTGGAACGCGAGGATCCCCTCTAACATCGGTGCCCAGTTCTCCGGGCGCCCGTCGGTCATCAGCGACGAGAAGAAGTACTCGTTGTACACCGTAATAAAGGTCAGCACGCCAGCGG
>PXQK01000176.1 GCA_003022085.1 Halobacteriales archaeon QH_10_65_19
GCGAAGGCCAGCGAGTCACAGCCCGCGCAGCGAAGCGAGCAGGACCGTCTTCCGGTACCCCCGAGCCGAGCAGCCGGGGGCTTCCCCTTCGGAATTCCTTTATTTCTTCCCTGAGTCACTAAAGCTCCGGAAGCTCCGGCGACCACGACTGTTGCTCGTTGTCGGTGCGTTCTGGAGGTGTTCGAACAGCTGTTCGCGCTGATCGTCCCCGAGCTCCGGGGACGTCCCGGGCGGGGGTCATCGTAGGGGGCCTGCTCGATTGGCCCCACCTCGAACCGGTCGAGCCAGTTTCGGATGGTTTTCTCGACGACGCCGTGGCGTTTGGCGAGAGTGATATCCTCCAGCCGACCTATTGCTCCGGTGTCGTCTGTAGCGGTAAAAACTTTTGCACAACGGTCCCGGCCTGGTGGCCCAGCAGGTCGTCATTCGCGGTGCGTCGGCCACAGCGTGTCACCCTCGAACTCCGCTGCGTCCTCGGGGAGCAGTGCCACCAGCAGAAAGACAGCGTGGACGGAGAAATACGAGATGAGCGCGGCCAGCCGCTCGGCGTCGATTGCTTCGACCGAGTCGACGAGCAGGAACGGTATCTCCTCGCCGACATCGTGGACGAGGTAGCCGGTCAACGCGGCCACGAGCCCGATCAGTTCCCGTTCACTTTCGCTGAGCGTGTCGATGTCACGCTCCTGGACGGTCGTGAACTCGCTCGAGCTGTCGGACTTGTGCACCTCACGGGCGATCTTTATCTCGAATGTTCCGGTCCGGAGACCCGTGTCTGAGTCGTCCGGTTTGTGTTCGATCCAGACGCGGGCGAGCCCACCGTAGGCCAGTTCCTCCAGAAGTTGCTCCATGTGGTCGTTGAACTCGTCTATAGTGTGCTTTTCGATCTGCTGGATCCGCGTCCACAGCTCCTGTAGCCTGGAGCGAATCTCTGGGAGTCTGTCCTCTTCCAGTGTCGTCTTCCGATCGTTTTTCGCCTCGATCTCGTCGAGCTGGTCGTCGATCTCGTCGATCTCAGCTCGAACTTTCCCGCGCTCGTGTTCGAGATCGTTCAGCGCCTCGTAGGCATCGAAAAGCGTAGACTGTTGTCGCTCGTCACTCTGTGTGACCTCTTTCTGGAGGGTTGCAATCTCGTCGGCAACTCCACTGATCTGTTCCTCGATATTCGCGACCTCCTCGCGGGTACGCTCTTTTTCGCGCTCGATTTCTGACAGCCGCCGCCTGATACGCTCGGCCTCTGACTGTCTGTTCTCGAAGCTGTCAATCCGGTCCTGTAGCTCGTCTATCTCCGATTCCAGCGCCGAAAGCTCCGATCGTTTCTCGCGTACGAGCAAGCGAAGCTCGTCGGTTCGCTCGTTGATCGTCTCCTCGGCAACAGTGGTCCCACACGTCCAACACTGGACCGCCGTCGTCGGATCCAGTTCAGCGGTTATCTCCGCACCGCCTTCGGTGTCGTCGATCCCGGGCAGGCTCTCGGCGTCGTCCGTAATCCGCTCGTTGAACGAGACGATGTCCGAGAGATCGTTAACAGTCCGCTCTATCTCCCGTTTGCGAGTTCGTTTTCTGTCCTGCTCCCGGACGAGGGTGTCTAACCGCTCACCGGGCTCGAAGACCTCCCAGTCCACGTCGTCAGCACGCACCTGCTCGGGACCGTCCTCGGGCACAGTACGCCGGGACCTGTGGTGCTCCTCAGTTACCTCCCCGACGAGGCTGCGGAGGTCGGCGATCAGCTCCCGCTTTTCGCTCTCGAGACCGTCCAGCCCAGCCGTCTTGACGTCTTTCATCTCTTCCAGCTTCCGCGCGTTTTGGCGTTTGGCTTCTAGCTCGTCGACGAGTTCCTGAACCTCCTGGGCCACATCGGCGTCAGCTTCGTGCTGGTCGATCACCTCGCGCTTCTTTGCTATCCGCTCTTCGATCCGTTCGAGTTTGTCTCGGCGGTTTTCGCGTTTCCGGACGAGTTCGGGTTTCCTCCCGACATCGGCCTCGAGTTTCCGGATTTCGGATCTGACGTCCTCCCGACGCCCCTGCAGATCTCGTATCTCTCGTTTGATGTCGTCGGTATCCACCGGCTCTAAGAGGACGTCACGGAGACCATCCCCATCGCCCCGTTGAACCGCCGAGCGAGCGTCGTTCGTCTCCAGGAGCGTGACGAAGGTGTCGACAACGTCAGCGTCGTCAGAGTACGGTGTGCCGGATGTGGTCACGTGGCCGTTTGTCCGCTCGTACACGCGGGAGTAGGTGCCGTGTTCACCCAGGTCAAGCCGGACCTCTCCCCGGTCGGCGTTCGTTCTGAGCGTCGCCATAGAGCCACCGAGAGCGCCGTTTATTGCCCGCAGAAACGAGGTTTTATTGCTTGCGTTTTCTCCAGCCAAGATGGTTGTCCCCGGGGTGAAAGTGAGAGAGGACTCGGTGATCCCGCCGACATTCGATACGGACAGAGACACTTCGAACCTCCCGGCGTCCGCAGTGTCGGTGGCACCTTCCGTCCAGTCTTCGAGGGTCGTCTCCTCGCGTGCCTCTCCAGTCTGCGAACGCTCCCGTACAGCATCCGGATCATCAGGTTCCGCATCTGAAGTTGGCATAGTAGGTCTTGTTCGAGGCCTGAATATAAAAAAGCAAGTCAGGTCCGTTGTAAGGGGAGAACATGACGGACGCAACCAACCACGACGTGTTGATCGTTGGCGGCGGCCCCTCGGGGCTGTCAGCGGGTATTTTCACCGCTCGCGCAGGATTAGAGACGGTGATTGCCAGCGACGGCGACCCGATCCTGCGGCGCAACGCCCACTTGGAAAACTATCCCGGCTTTCCCGCCGGGGTCAACAGCCGTCTCCTGTTGGAGATGATGGGCGATCATGCCGAGCGTGCCGGCTGTGAGCGCCGCGAAGCACGGGTCGTGGACCTTGCACCGACCGACGGGGGATTCGTCGCCGAAACCGAGGAGGGCCGGGCGCTCACGGCGACGTACGTTATCGCCGCGACAAAGAACACAGTCGACTTCATCGAGGGTATCGACGGCGTCGAGGTCATCGAACGGGGCAAAACCTTCGTCGAGACTGACGACCGGGGACGGACTGGTGTTTCGGGCCTGTACGCCGCGGGGCGACTGGCCCTCCAGCCGTATCAGACGATCATCGTGGCTGGCCACGGCGCATCAGTCGGGGTGGCGGTGGTCGAGGATTCCGACGTCCCCTTCTATCACGACTGGGTCGCGCCCGACCGGTACTTTACCGGTCGCGACCGACCGCTTCCGCCGGGTACCGAGGAGATCAACGAGGAGGAGCGCACGCAAAGAGAGCGCGAATCACTGGCGGTCATGCGCGACTACTTCGCCCAACGCCACCCTGACGAACCGAACCAGCACCCGAGCGTGCGCGAGCAGTAACATTATCTCGCTCGGCCTGGTAACCATGTTCGGTTTCCTCATCTTCGGGTGGAGACCGTTCCCGGCTGTGTGCTCACGGGATTTATTTTCCTCCCACCCGTCGGCCGGATATGGACCGATCCGGGATCGAGCCGGCGGCAATCGAGCAGTTCCGACACGCGATGACGGTGACGACCAACGCGATGCTCGAAGGGACCGGAGCACGGACCGCGCTGGTGACGACTGCGGGGTTCGGCGACGTCCTCGAGATCGGCCGTCAGGAGCGCCCGACGCTGTACGACCTCTCGGCCCGGAAGCCGGCGCCGCTGGTGCCTGCCGAGCGCCGCTACGAGATCGACGAGCGCGCGACGACCGACGGGATCGAACAGGCAGTCGACCGGTCGGCAGCCGAGGAGGTCGCTGCGGCGATCGACGACGGGACGGAGAGCGTTGCGGTCTCGCTCCTGCACGCGTATGCCCACCCCGAGAACGAGCAGGAGATAGCCGAGGTACTGCGGGAGAAGCTCGACGCTACCGTAGTCGCCTCGCACGAGACACTCCCCGAGTTTCGGGAGTACGAGCGGACGTCGACGACTGTCGTCGACGCGTACGTGACGCCGGTGCTCGACGAGTATCTGGATCGCCTCAGCGAGCGCGCCACGGCACGCGGTATCACCGCGCCACGAGTCATGCAGTCCAACGGCGGGATCGCCGATGCGGACGCGCTCCGGGAGCACGCCGTGACGACCGTCCTCTCCGGCCCTGCCGCCGGCGTCGTCGGTGCATCACTGTTCGAAACGGGTACACACGACGGAATCATCACGTTCGACATGGGTGGTACGTCGACAGACGTGGGGCTCGTGACCGACGGGGAGATCGAACGGACGCGGACGGCGGAGATCGGCGGTTACCCGGTCCACGCGCCGATGGTCGACGTGAAGACGGTCGGTGCCGGCGGCGGGTCGATCGCGTGGGTCGACAGCGGCGGTGCGCTCCGGGTGGGCCCCGGGTCCGCCGGTGCGGATCCGGGTCCGGCCTGCTACGGGCGGGGCGGGGCGGAGCCGACAGTCACCGACGCGGCACTCCGGCTCGGCTACCTCGGCCCCGGCACGGAGCTTGGCAACGAGGTGCGGCTCGACGCGGACGCGGCCCATGGGGCGCTCGAGGACCTGGCAGCCGCCGCCGGCCTCGCGGGACCCGTCGAGAGCGCCCGGGGTGTCTACCGGGTCGCGAACGCGACGATGGCGCGGGGGATCCGGGGAGTTACGGTCGAGCGGGGTCACGACCCCCGCGGGTTCGCGCTCGTGGCTTTCGGCGGCGCGGGGCCGATGCACGCCGGGGCCCTCGCCGACGGGCTCGACATCGGGAGGATCCGCGTCCCGCGGGCCAACGGCGTCCTGTCGGCGCTCGGACTGCTGGCTGCCGACGAACGCTACGACGGCTCACGGACCCACCGGACGGCGCTGTCCGACGCCGATACGGACGCGGTGGAGACGATCTACGGGGAGATGACCGGTCGGGTCCGGGAGGCGAGCAGCGATCCCGACCGCGCCTCGCTCCGCCGGCGGGCCGACCTCCGGTACGACGGCCAGAGCCACGAGCTGACCGTCGGCGTCACCGACCCGTTCGATCCGGCGACGGTCGCCGAGCGGTTCCACGCTGCCCACGAGCGGGCCAGAGGATACCAGCTTGGGGACGAACCGATCGAACTCGTCACGCTGCGGATCACGGCGACACTTCCGGGCGACACGCCGGATATTTCCCACGACGGTGCGTCGGCGGAGCCGGTCGAACGTCGCGACGCGTACTTCGAGGGAGCGTTCCGCGAGACACCGGTATACGACCGCACGTCGGTGCCGTCGGGGACGGCGATCGACGGACCAGCCGTCTTCGAGGGTGACGAGAGCACGGTGGTCGTGCCGCCGGACTGGCAGGCGACCGTCGACAACCGTGGAACAGTCGAGATGGAGGCAACAGCGTGACCGACGAGATCGATCCCGGTGAGCGAGCCGGGAGCCCAACCGGGGAGGTCGACGCCGTGGAGCTCGAGATCCTCCGCAACCAGCTGGAGAGCGTCGCCGAGGAGATGGGGCAGGTCCTGATCCGGGGCGCGTACTCGCCGAACATCACCGAGCGCCGTGACTGCTCGACGGCATTGTTCGACGCCACGGGGCGGATGATCGCACAGGCCGAACACATCCCGGTCCACCTCGGCGCGATGCCGGAAGCGGTCGCTGCCGTCCGCGACCGGAACCCGAATCCGGGTGACGTGTTCGCTCTCAACGACCCGTTCACCGGCGGCACCCACCTCCCCGACGTGACGCTCGTCGCTCCGGTTACCCGTAACGGGAAGATACTCGCGTACACGGTGTCGCGGGCACACCACGCCGACGTCGGCGGGATGTCGCCCGGGAGCATGCCGGCGGGTGCACGCGACATCCAGCAGGAAGGGCTGCGGCTGCCGCCGGTCCGGCTGGTCTCGGGCGGGGGGCGAAACGAGGACGTCGGTGCGATTCTTCTCGCGAACGTCCGGAATCCGCGGGAGCGACGGGCCGACCTGCGCGCACAGCGGGCAGCCAACGAGCGCGGGGCACGCCGTCTGTGCGAGCTGTACGACGAGCACGGCGAGGAGCTGCTCGCGGCCTTCGACGCCGTGATCGACTACTCGCGGTCGCGCCTCGAGAGGGAGCTCCGGGAGGTCCCTGACGGCGAGTACAGGGCCACCGATGCGCTCGAGGGAGACGGAATCGACGACGAGCCGATCCCGGTCGAGGTGGCGGTTCGTGTCGACGGTGCAGCCGTCGAGGTTGACTTCACCGGCACGGCCGACCAGGTCCCGGGAAACGTCAACGCGCCGCTTCCTGTGGCAAAGAGTGCGGTGTACTTCGTTGTCCGGTGTGTGACGGACCCGGATATTCCGCCGAACCACGGGTGTTACGAGCCGGTAGACGTGTACGCGCCGGCGGGGAGCCTGCTCAACCCCGAACCGCCCGCGGCGGTCGTGGGCGGCAACGTCGAGACGAGCCAGCGGGTGACGGACGTGGTCTTTGCCGCGCTCGCCGAGGCGGCACCGGAGCGGGTGCCAGCACAGGGACAGGGAACGATGAACAACCTGATCGTCGGCTCCGAGGAGTTCGTCTACTACGAGACAATCGGTGGCGGCGCGGGCGCGAACCCGGACAGCGACGGCCTCTCGGGCGTGCAGGTCGGAATGACCAACACCCGCAACACGCCCGTCGAGGCGCTGGAGGCGGCGTACCCGCTCCGCGTCGTGGAGTACGCGCTCCGGGACGGCAGCGGTGGGTCGGGCCGGTTCCACGGCGGCGACGGCCTCGTCCGTGCACTCACTGTCGAGACCGACGCCACCGTCTCACTGCTATCCGAGCGCCGCCACCGATCACCGGCTGGCGTCGCTGGCGGCGCCGACGCCGAGTGCGGCAGAAACACCGTCGACGGCGAGGTGGTGCCGGCGAAGACAACGCGGGAGGTCCGGTGCGGGACGACCGTCCGTATCGAGACGCCGGGCGGCGGCGGCTACGGCGAGTCGAAAGCGGAAAACGAGAGCGATGTATCCGGTGGCTGATACGAATTGTTGTGACTATTTTCGGCAGTGCCGTCCGATTATCGGTGTTTCGGGATCTGAGGCCCCTGGACCGCGCCAGCACAGCGGTAAAAAATCACAACACCCCGTATGAGGCCGAGGCCGTGACTACAGGTCCCGAGATTTGCCGAGATTGATGAACTCCCCCCCGCATTCCCCGCAGAGACGTGTGTCGGGATCTGTTACTCGTTCTCCGCACTCCGTGCATTCGTACACGTTTGCATCGGAATGGTCTGTAGTTGGTCGCATATATTCATGCCGGGGTTACAATGTACATAAGGACTGTCCTAAAGGAAATAATATGATATCATGTCAGATTCGTCGCCAGGGTGTTAGCGTCGAGGAGCCCTCGTGGGTGTAGACGGGACGCGGCTCGGAGTCGCGGCAGTCCAGCAGCACAGCCTTGGGCATCCGGCCGAGAAAGTCACTCATACGGTCGTGCGTGACTCTGTACCAGAGGGAGACTATAGTGTAGGTCGCAAGGTTTCCAAGGTTGGAGCGTGAAAAGCTGGTAATGGGCGACCGTCAGAAAGACATTGAACGTCATCTTTCGCCTGCTGAGATTGATGAGACGATAAATGAGGCACAACAGGCGGACGAGGCTCGGCTCGTCCGCCGATTGACCTGTATCAAGAATCTCTACGCGGGTGACACGCTTGCGGAAGCTGCGTGGCGTGCTGGTGTGGACGAATCCA
>PXQK01000177.1 GCA_003022085.1 Halobacteriales archaeon QH_10_65_19
AGTACTTCGCCGAGTCACGGCCGGACTACGCGGAGGCGATGGCGGCCGACACGGTGTTGCGATCGGCGCAGGCTCACGACGCCAAGTACTTTGGCATCCACACGACGTCCCGTGTGGCTGCTGAGGTCATCGAGCGCTACCGTGACGACGGCTCACTCGTCCGGGGCGAGACCTGCACGCACTATCTCCTCTACGACGCGTCCGAGTTCGACCGGCGGGGGAATCTCGTCAAGATCGCGCCGCCGCTGCGCGAGGCCGACGACGTTGAGGCGATGTACGAACACCTCGACGAGGGGACCCTCGACCTCATCTCGACGGACCACTGCTCGTACAAGCGCGAAAAAAAGGAGGTGGAGAACTGGTGGGATTCGACGTCGGGTGCGAACCAGCTCCAGACCTCCGTTCCGGTGTTTTTCGACGAAGCAGTCAACCGCCGCGGCTACTCGCCGTCGTTCGTCGTCGAGAAGATGAGTACGGCGATCGCCGACACGTACGGGATGCCGAACAAGGGGACGCTGGACCCCGGAACTGACGCCGACATCGTCGTCTTCGACCCCGAGGAGAGCTACGAGATCGATCCCGCAGACAACTTCTCGAAGGCGGATTTCAGCATCTACGAGGGCAGGGAGGTCACCGGCCGTGTCGAGTGCACGTTCGTGCGCGGCGAACTCGTCTACGATACCGGGGAGATCCTGGTCGACGGCGGCTACGGTGATTTCGTCGCGCGCGAAGTGCCAAACTGGTCGAACAGATCCGACGACTGACGCGGTTTACTCGGGACAGTGCCGGGCAGTCAGTCGACTAGCCAACCGCCTTCGGCCGCAACTTCGTGGCCGGTGACATACCGCGAGTCGTCGCTGGCCAGGAACACGGCGACCCGGCCGATGTCCTCGGGCACGCCGTAGAAGTCGACGCACATCTGGTCGAGATACTCCTGTCGCTGTTCGGGGTCGTCCAGCACGTCGACCATCATCTCGGTGCGGACCGGGCCCGGCATAATGCCGTTCACGGTGACACCGTCGCCGCCGAGTTCGGCTGCGAGTGACCTCGTGAGGTGCGAGATGCCGGCCTTCGAGACACAGTAGGCGGTGTTGGTTCCGCTTGCGCGCTTGGACCCCTGGGAGGAGATATTGATGATCCGCCCCTGATCGGAGTCGACGAGGTAAGGGATGGCGTGTTTCGAACAGAGGAACGCGCCCGTGAGGTTGACCGCGAGCACTTCGTTCCAGAACGCCAGTTCGGTGTCACGGGCCCGCCCTCGCCCCGCGATGCCGGCGTTGTTCACCAGGATGTCGATGCCACCGAACTCCCCGGCGGTCGCGTCCATAACCGCGGAGACGTCGTCCTCGTCGGTCACGTCCGTCTCGACGTACTCGGCTCCCTGACCCATCTCCTCGACCACTTCGACTGTCGTGCCCCGTTTTTTCTCCTCGGGGAGTGTCGGCTCTTCGTCGATGTCGGCGACGACGATGTCCGCGCCCTCGCGGGCGAGTTCGAGTGCGATTCCCCGACCGATGCCTGCGGCACTGCCGGTCACAACGGCAGTCCTGTCTGTCAGGTCGATTCCCATGGGCTCCAGTGTGCGTGGTCCGAAAATAAAGGTTCATATCTAGCCGGCGAGTAGCCGGGCACATGTCTGCCGATACGTCCGGGTCAACCATGTCACCCGGAGACGCGTACGACGTCGTGCTCGAAAAGAGCCAGCGGATACTCGACCTGGAGAAAGTCGACTTCCTGGCCAGGTGGGACTCGGACGTGATGATGCCCGACGCCGGAGCCCCGGCGCGGGCGTCCCAGCGCTCCTCGGTCGCGGCGGCACAGCACCGGTACAGGACCGACGACGACCTCGGACGGGCGCTCGACGTGCTCGAAGACGCCGACCTCACGGAGGACCAGGCGGCAATCGTCCGTGAAGTCCAACGGGAGTACGACATCGAAACGAGCGTCCCCGGAGAGGTGAACAGCCGGATCTCCACGGTGACGTCGAGCGCACACGAGGACTGGAAGCGGGCCAAGGAGGCCGACGACTGGTCGGAGTTCGCCCCGAGTATGGCCGAGGTTGTGGACGCCTGGCGGAACTGGGCCGAGCACGTCGAGCCCGACGGTGACCCCTTCGAGACGCTCTGGACCAAGCGCTCTGGCTACCACGCACAGCGGTACATCGACCTGGAGACCGTCGACCGCATCTTCGACGAGCTGCGCGACGCACTCGTCCCCCTGATCGACGCGGTGCAGGCCAGCGACGCGGAGCTCGCGACCGACGCGTTCACCGCTCACGGCCCCTACGACACCGACGCACAGCGCGACCTCTGCGAGGAGACACTCGACCTCCTCGGGCTCGACTGGGACCGGGCGCGCCTCGATACCGCTCCGCATCCGTTCTCGTACGGGACCCAGTACGACGTCCGCATCACGACCCGCTTCTCGGAGAAGACGCCGATGACCGCTCTACAGGGCGTGGTTCACGAGTTCGGCCACACGGCCTACACCCACGGACTGCCACAGGACCACTACGGTGACCCGATCGGCGAACCCCGGGGACTGGGTGTCCACGAGTCCCAGTCCCGGTTCTTCGAGAACCACGTCGCGCGCTCGGAGCCGTTCTGGGAGCTGTACATGCCGACGCTCCAGGAGTACTTCCCCCAGCTTTCGGGAGTCAGGCCGAGGGAGGCCTACGAGGCGGTCAATCAGGTCTTCGAGGACAACCGTATCCGGGTCGAAGCGGACGAGCTGACCTACCACATGCACATCATCCTCCGGACCGAGATCGAGCGGGCGCTGGTCGCCGAGGAGGTCGACGTCGGGGCAGTGCCGGGCCTCTGGGCGGACAAGATGGAGGAGTACCTCGGGGTTCGGCCGGAGTCGGACGCCAACGGCCCGCTCCAGGACCCACACTGGGCCGGCCAGATCCCCGCGTTCATTACCTACACCATTGGAAGCGTGCTCGCGGCCCAGCTGGACGCGGCGATGCGCGAGGACCTGGCCGTCGACAAACTCGTCCGCAACGGGGAGTTCGACCCGATCCACGACTGGCTCGAACGGCGCGTTCACCGACACGGACAGCGGTACCGCACCGACGAACTCGTCGAGCGTGCGACCGGCGAACCGCTCACCGCAGAGTACTTTGTCGAGTACGCCCGCGAGAAGTACGGCGAACTGTACGGTCTCTAAGGCGGAGTCACAACGTTCCGCACGCGACGGACCGTTCCGGTCAGAACGGTTCGGGGGCGGCCGCGTCCAGCCGGTCGAACGCGCCGGCCGGGAGGTCGAGTGCTGCCGCGTCGAGATTCTCCACAAGCTGGTCGACGGTCCGCGGCCCGACAACGGGTGCGGTCACGGCCGGGTGAGCGAGCAGCCACGCGAGTGCGACCTGGACGGGCGAGGTGTCGTGCTCCGCTGCGACGTCCCGGACGGCCTCGAGGACGTCGAAGTTCCCGTCCGTGAGGTAGGTCTCCCGGAACCGTTCCTCGCGGGCGCCACGCGACCCGTCGGGCGGTGACTCGTTGCGCTCGTACTTCCCGGTCAGGAACCCGCCTGCCAGCGGCGAGAACGGCATCAACCCCAGGTCGTACGCCTCGACCATCGGCAGGAACTCGGGCTCGACCTGACGGTCGACGAGGTTGAACACGATCTGGGTGTTGGTGAACGGCTCGTACCCCTCCCGCCGTGCGATCTCGTTGGCCCGGGCAACCTGCCAGGCGTTCGGATCCCGGTTCGACGCGCCGATGTAGTGGACGCGGCCGTCCTCGACGAACCCGTTCAGCGTCCGCATAAACTCCCGCGCGGGAGTCGCGTCGTCCCACCGGTGGATGTACAGGAGGTCGACGTACTCGGTTCCGAGCCGGTCGAGGATGTTGTTGAGCTGGGTCCGGAGGTGTTTCCGGTTGAGCCCGCCAGCGTTCGGATCACCCTCTCGTGTCGGCCAGTAGATCTTCGACGCGACGACGAACCCGTCACGGTTCCGGTCTGCGAGCCAGTCTCCCACGTAGCGCTCCGCACGGCCGCCGCCGTACACGTCCGCCAGGTCGATGAAGTTCCCGCCGGCATCGGCGTACCTGTCGAGCAGCTCGTGGGCCCGGTCGCGGGGAATCTCTTCCTCGCCGTCGGACCGCTCGTTTCCGAACCGCGCGGTACCGAGTGCGAGTTCGCTGACCTGCAGGCCTGTCTTCCCGAGTCTGACGGTGTCGAGTCCCATGCGCGGCACCTCTCGCGCCCGGATAAAAACTCCGTCGATGGCCGCAGTTCGACCAGCCGGACTCGGCCTACGAGCGGAAACTCGCTCGCGAACCGATTTCGCTGGACAACCTCTGGTACGTCCGCAGAAACCCCTCCCAGCACCGGGAGAACCTCCGACTTGAGTCGATGGACGATGCAGTTGCGGAGGTCATGCACTTTCACCGGGCAGAGTACGTCGCCGAACTCGTCGAGGACGGATACACCGACCGTCTGTTGCTCTCCCAGGACATCTTCCTGAAGCACCTCCGCCGGACGTACGGGGGTCACGGCTACGCCCACATCCTCACGAACGTCCTGCCGATGCTCGGTGGCGCGGGCGTCCCCGACGACGCTGTCGAGCAGATACTCACTACCAACCCACAGCGGATGTTGACGTTCGCACAGCCGGAGTAATAGTGATTGTTGCGATTATTTTCAATCACTATGAGAGAACACCGGGTCGGGTCTCACCGCGTGTTCTGCTCGTAAATCTCCGCAAGCAGGAGCGACATCTCGTCGAGGAGGTTCTCGAAGATGGCCTCACCTTTCTCGGCGCTGGCGAACTCGGGAGCGCCGACGGCGCCGTTCTCCGAGTACTCCTCTTCGAGCCTGTGGACCGAGAGCGGGCCACCCTCGTACATGTCGTCGTACGCGTGAGTGTAGGGTTCGTCGAGATGCGTGCCCTCGACGAGGTCCTCCCGGACCAGATCCGGACGCAGGTGCAGCATGAGCGAGGTCTCCAGTTCGCCGGCGTGGTTCATCCCGCCGGGCTCCGAGTCGCGTATGTCGTCGATGAACTCCGCGGCCAGTCCGAAGTAGGTCATCGCCAGCACCGCCACGTCGGGGTGGTCGAGCCCGATCGCCTTGCTTGCGCCGCCGATGGCGTTGTGGTTGCCGCCGTGGCCGTTCAGGAACAGCAGGGCGTCGAACCCGGAGTCGAGTGCCGAATCCGCCAGCTCCTCGTAGAACTCCACGAGCATGCTGAACGTGACGTCGATGCGCCCCGGGAACCCGACGTGGTACGGGGAGTTGCCTGCCCACACCGCCGGGCCGACGAGAACGGGGATCTCGTCTATCACACGCTGTGTGCCCTCGTGGGCAAGAGCGTCCGCACAGATTGTGTCAGTCGAGACTGGCAGGTGTGGTCCGTGCTGTTCGATACTCCCGACCGGCAGGACGAGGATCGAGCCCTCCTGTTCGGCAACCGCTTCGATCTCGGCAAACGTTTTCCCCGCCCACGCGGTCGGCTGACTCCCGAAGCACTTGTACATACACCGTCTGACGAGTGATCCAGTATTAAGCCTGTTCCCGCTCGACGCGGGACGCCACTCCGCACCCGCACGTGGGAGCTATTTATGTGCTGTGCGGACAGACCTGCTACCATGGCAGAATCCGTAACCGCCGCCCCGGCAGTGGCACTGGCCGAGCGGGTGCGCTCGGGCGAACTCTCGCCGGTCGAAGTCGTCGAGGCGTATATACAGCGTATCAGGAACCGCAACGACTCCCTCGGCGCGTACACAACGGTTCTCGAAGAGCGAGCCCGGTCGACCGCCACCGAACAGGCCGAGCGCGTCGCTGACGGGGCGGACCTGGGGCCACTCGCCGGGGTACCAGTCGGCGTCAAGGACATCGTCGACGTCGAGGGTGTTCCCACCACAAACGGGACCTCGCTGTTAGCCGACAACCACGCAGAGGCAGACGACCCCGCTGTGGCCAGGTTCCGGGCGAACGGCGCGGTCGTTCTCGGGAAGACGAACACGCCGCCGTTCGCCCGGAGTGCAGTGACAGAGAGCGACCTGGCCGGATACTGCTCGACCCCGTTCGGGACGGGGTACAACGCCGGGGGTTCGTCCGGCGGCTCCGCCGCTGCGGTCGCGGCTGGACTGGCCGCAGTCGGGTACGGGACCGACGGAGGGGGGTCGATCCGTATCCCGGCCTCGCTGTGTGGTGTCGTCGGGTTGAAACCTACTTTCGGGTTGATTCCGTGGGTTCGGCGCCCGGACGCGTTCGCTCACGCCCGTGGCAACCACGCTGGACCGATAACCCGAACCGTTCCCGACGCTGCGCTCGCGCTCGACGTTGCATCCGGTCCGGACCACGGCGACCCGTTCTCACAGCCCGAACGGGACGAAAGCTATCTGGCGGCGACAGAGGAAGACCCACAGGGTCTCGATATCGCCTACACGCCGGATCTCGGGGTGTTTCCGGTGGCCGATGCCGTCAGAGAGACCGTCGGGGACGCCGTCTCGACGCTCGCCGACGCGACGTCCTCGACGCTTCACCGCATTGACGTCGATTTCGGACTCACGCTGGCAGAACTGGTCGCCCCCAAGTACGACAACTGGGGTCCGGTGCACACCGCCGTGCTGGCCGAACGTGTCGACGACGAACACGGAATCGACCTCACGGAACACCCGGAGGTGGTCGGCGAGTCGTTCGTGGACGCTGCGGAGGAGGGCTACGGGATCGACGCGGTTTCCTACAGGCAGGTCAACGACGTACATACACGGATATACGACGCCCTCCAGGACGTCTTCGACGGGTACGATCTGCTGGTCACGCCGACGCTCTCGGTGTCACGCGTCGAAAACGGTACTGTCGGCCCCGACACCATCGACGGCGAAGCGGTCGACCCGTCCACCGACTGGTTTCTCACCTTCCCGTTCAACTTCGGGGGCCCGCCGGCACTCTCCGTGCCCGCTGGAACGGTCGACGGGTTCCCGGTTGGACTGCAGATCGCCGGCCAGCGGTTCGCCGACAGCCTGGTTCTCGCGGCAGGGGCCGCTCTCGGACGTGCCCGACCGTGGCACCACCTGTACGACGGGCTCTGAACCGCCATATCTTCCGGGACCGTCCCGAACGGATTCGCAACTATCCGCATCGGCCCGCGCCGGGACAGCGGTGACCGCGCCGGAGCGCTCGGGGCCGGCCCGGGGCGCAGTCGGTCACCGGCTCGCCAGCCATCCGCCGTCGATCGGGATAGCCGTTCCAGTGATGTACCGGGCCGCGTCCGAGGCCAGGAACCGGGCCAGCTGGCCGACGTCTGCCGGGTCGCCGAAGTAGGGTAACAGGACGTGCTCGTCGTACACCTCCCGTCGCTCGGGGTCGTCGAACGTGTCCTGTGACATACTGGTGTAGATCGGTCCCGGACAGAGCGCGTTGACGGTCGTCCCGTCGGGTCCGAGGTCGACGGCCAGCTGACGGGTCAGGGCGACGACCCCTCCTTTCGTCGCGCAGTATCCCGCCCCCCGTGGCGTCCCCTCGAGCGCGGCTGTCGAAGCGAGGTTGATGATACGGCCTGCGTCACTCCCGGTCAGGTGGGGTGTCGCGTGCTTTGTCGTCAGGTACACGCTCGTGAGGTTGACGTCGACAATCTCCACCCAGTCCCCGCGATCGAGGTCGGTCACGGTGCCCGGAACAGAGATGCCAGCGTTGTTGACGAGGATGTCGAGACTGCCGTACCCGTCGACAGCGTCCGCCACGGCCGACTCGACAGCCGATTCGTCCCCGACGTCACACTCGCTGAACAGCGCGTTCCCGCCGAGGCGTTCGATGACGTCGGTGGTCTCGCCGCGCCCGCGTTCCTCGTCGAGTTTCGGCTCCGTGCGGATGTCTGCGACGACGACGCTCGCTCCGCCACGAGCGAGTTCGATCGCGATGCCGCGACCGATCCCTGCCGCTCCACCGGTGACGAGTGCAGTTTTGTCTGTGAGGTCCATACACGGAGTCCAACGGCAGCACAAGTATGCGTTGTGGCTGTCCAGAGCCCTCTGGCCGCGTGCATACATTTATGAGACGCCGCACAGAGAAACGTGTGTATGACAGTCCGATCGACAGAGCAGGCGTACCAGACAGTGCTGGAACAGTCCCAGCGCGTTATCGACCTCGAAAAGACGAACCAGCTCATGCGCTGGGACTCCGACGTCATGATGCCTCCGGGCGGCGCCCCGGCCCGTTCCAGTCAGCGGACGACGCTCTCTGCGGCCCGCCACAGGTATCTCACCGACGACAGGCTGGGCGAGGCGCTGGAGACACTCGCAGACGCCGACCTGTCCGACGAACAGGCAGCGGTCGTCAGGGAAGTCAGACGCGAGTACACCACGGCAGACCGGATCCCGGAGTCGCTCAACGACGAGATCAGCACAATCAACTCGCGGGCACACGAGGCCTGGAAGGAGGCGCGTGAAGCCAACGACTGGTCGGCGTTCGGTCCACTCGTCGCGCAGCACTTCGAGGCGAAAAAGCGGTGGGCCAACCACGTCGACCCGGACAGTGATCCGTACGCTGTCGTCTGGAGTCAGCGGACCGGCTATCTCGGCCAGCCCCACATCTCCCTCGACACGGTCGACCGGATTTTCGACACGCTCCGGGAGGAGTTGGTCCCGCTCATCGAGGCAGTTCACGCGAGTGACAGCGAGCTCGCGACCGACGCTCTTGTGACCGAGGACGGCACGTTCGACACCGCGACGCAGAAAGCGTTGAACCGGGCGGCGCTCGACGTGATGGGGCTTGACTGGGACCGCACCCGGTTCGACGTCGCCCCGCACCCCTTCTCGTTTGGCAACCCGCACGACGTCAGAATGACGACGCGGTACAGCGCGACGGACCTCACAGAGGCACTGACCGGCACGCTCCACGAGTTCGGTCACACGGCATACGCACACGGCCTTCCGGCCGAGCAGTACGGAACACCGCTGGGAGAACCTCGTGGGATCGGGATCCACGAGTCCCAGTCCCGGTTTTTCGAGAACCACGTCGGGCGAACCGAGGCGTTCTGGGAGCATTTCATGCCGACAGTCACCGAACACTTCCCGCAGCTCGAGGGGGTCACACCGCGCGAAGCCTACGAGTGTATCAACCAGGTGTTCGATACCAACTACATCAGGGTCGACGCGGACGAGCTGACCTACCACATGCACATCATCCTCCGGACAGAGATCGAGCGGGATCTCTTCCACAACCGGATCGAAGCCGACGAGATTCCACAGCTCTGGAACGAGAAGATGGAGGAGTATCTCGGCATCCGACCGTCGACCGACAACGAGGGGTGTCTCCAGGACCCCCACTGGTCGCGGAGCCTTCCCGGGTTCATCGGGTACACGATCGGCAGCGTGCTCGCGGCCCAGCTCGACAGGGCAATGCGCCGGGAGCTACACGAAGACGTCGACGCTCTCATCCGCGAGGGCCGGATTGGGCCGATCCGAGAGTGGTTGACGGCGAACGTATACTCCCATGGACAGTTCTACAGGGCAGACGACCTGATCCGGGAGGCGACCGGCGAGCGCCTGACTGCCGACTACTTCGTCGACTACGTCAACGAGAAGTACGCCGAACTGTACGACCTCGACTGATACGGTCGTGCGTGACTCTGTACTGCCGGCCCATCACAAATACCCAGTTTCGGGGTCTGAGATGCCGATATATGGTGCACTGCTCGAAAATAGTCACGCACGTTCTCTCCACGGAGAAGCTGGCCGCGCTCGGCTGGGACTCCACGCCGGTCCGGCGGCAGTCGCCGACACTGTCCAGGCACGCTCCGAGAACGGGGTCAGGGGCGGAACACACACGTTTGCACGCCAGAGAGAACAGCGCGTCATCGACCACGTCGACCGGACGGATCCACGTTGATACGGGCTGTCGCTGCCACTGTCGGGTCCTGTCACCCGCCGCGGCTCACTCCGAGCGCCAGCATCGCGCTACAGAGGAGACAGCAGACCAGTCCGAGAAACGCCACCGTGTAGCTGAACTGGTCAGCGACGAATCCGACCCCACTCGGTCCGAGGCTCGCGAGCCCGACATAGCCGGCACTGAAGGCACCGTAATCACCGCCTTTACTCTGTTCCGGAAAGAGGTCCATCATGTACGACTGGAGAGCCGGCCAGATGGCAGCGAGACCCGCACCGAGGATACAGACCCCAGCGAAAAGGAGCACCAGGGTTTCTGCATACACCACTACCAGCAGTCCGAGACTCGTCACTCCCGCAACGGCAGCGACGATGTACGGCACCGGAAATCGGTCCGAAAAGCGGCCGGCGAGCAGGTTCGAGCCGACGCCGACGAGAAACAGGAGCGCAAAGAGGTTGTTGGCGAACGCGGGCGAGACTGCCTTCTCGACCCGGAGGAACGTCGGCAGAAACGTGACGACACCCTGCCAGGCGGTCCCGAACAGCGTCCCGACGAGGAGCATCCGCCGGACCGTGGAGGACGCGAGGAGCCGAACAACCGTGTCGGAGACGTCGAACCCGGCCCCCGACACTCTGTACTGCTCGGGGTTCCAGTAGTGGAGGGCGAGCAGGAGCCCACAGAGGACAAGACAGACCGGGAGAAACACCGACTGCCAGGGGTCTGTGGAGATCGCGACGTTCCCGAGACCGGCACCGAGAATCCCGGCAACGTAGATCGAGCTGTTGTTGATGCCGAGTGCCTGCCCCTGCTTGGCCGTGAACAGGTCCGAGAGCCACGCGATCCCTGCCGTCGAGTAGAGTCCAATACCGACGCCGATTCCGATAACGGCGATCAAAAATGCCGGGTAGCTCCAGACCACGGTGAGGAGGGCAAACCCGCCGGTTGTCACGACGAGCCCGCCGACCAGGACCGTCTTCCGCGAGAGCTGGTCGGACAGCTGGCCGCCCGGGTACCTGACAAAAGCAGTGAAACCGAACATCAGGGTCATCGCGACTCCCGCGGCGAACGACGAGATACCGAGCGACTCGGTGATCGTCGGGAGGAGCGGCGAGAGAGCGAACCGTCCGGTGCTGAACGTGACCGTCCCGGCGGTGACAAGCCACAGCTGTCGGCCGGTCCGCCCGCGGACGAGCGACTCCTGTGGCGGTGTCGAGGCCCTCACGCGTGGACCCACTCGGCCGACCAACCCGAAACCACCGGAATATCACTCCATCGGCACTTCGGCCTCGATCTCTATCTGCACCGGGGAGTCGCCCAGCGGTCGTGTCCCGATGACTGTCTGGCACGGGTACGGTTCCGTGAACCGCTCCTCGTAGACTCGCTTGTACCCGTCCAGTGACTCCTGTTCCTCCATGATGTACACGGTAACTTTGGCGATGTCGTCGAACCCTCTGTCGATCTCGTCGAGCAGCACGCCGATGTTCTGGAACGTCTTTCTCGTCTGACTCTCGAGGTCCTCACCCACGACGTTGCCGTCGCTGTCACGGGGAACTTGCCCCGCCATGTAGAACGTCCCGCCGGCGACGGTGCCGTGACTGTACGACGTCGTTGCTAGCTTGTCCGGACTGATGGCTCTACGTGCCATACGCGGTCATGCCGCCCCTGCGGTATAAATTATACCCACGGCAGGGTCCGGTCGAGACGCGGTGGTTGTCGCGGAACTCCTCCAAGAACTCCCGGGCACCGTCGACCGTCGGTTCCGTCGAGAAACTGAGTGACGAACTCCGCCCGCTCGCGGGGCAGGAGGTCGCGCTCGCCCCGCGGTGCGGTGAACCCGAACCCGGGCTGATCGAGCGCGATCACCCGGCAGGTGTCGCTCATACGGTCGTGCGTGACTCTTTACCGCCGGCCCGTCACAGATACCTAGTTTCGGGGGCTGAGACGCCGATATGTGGTGCACTGCTCGAAAATAATCACGCACGACCGTATGA
>PXQK01000178.1 GCA_003022085.1 Halobacteriales archaeon QH_10_65_19
GTGCGGTATGTTCACATACCTTCACATGCGAGCCGTGGGAGCATCTACGAGCATGAACACCGACCGCAAGCAGGTGGACTTCGGCACGACAGTGTACGACACGGACAGCGACCAGCTCGGGACAATCTGTAGCTTCGACGAACACGGGTTCTACATCACTGCGGCCGACGGCGTGGTGGTTCTCTCGGAGGAGACCGTCAGTAGCGAGCACGCGGCGGCGCTGACGTGGCGCTGCTGGGAGGAGATCTACTACTGGCAGGAAGACTAGAACGGCGCTTCGGGGCCTTCGTCCTCGTCGGTCTCGCCGCGGCTTTCGCTGGGGAAGGAGGGGCTCATGCCGCCGGCACCGCCGGCCATCCCTTCTTTGCCGCCCATGCCGGTCGAGGCGTGGACGGTGTCGATCTCGGGGATCTCCTTTGTCATTCGGGTCTTGATTGCCTGGATCGTCATCGGCGAGATGCCACAGCCCGAGCAGGCGCCGCCGAGCTGGATCGTGACCGATCCCTCCTCGCGGTCGAGCTGTTGGATCGCCGCGCTCCCGCCGTGCATCTGGATCTGCGGGAAGTTCCGGCGCAGGAAGTTCGTGATGCGCTCGCGGATTTCGTCGTCGGGGTCCTGATCCTCAGTGTCCGTGCTCATGGTACTCCTGCGTAGGACGCCAGTGGGCTTAGGCTTTGGGTCTCACCACTCGGTACGGGTCAGGGAAATCGGTGAGGTGGTGAATGTGAGGAACATCTTCGGCTCGCTGCACGAACTACTGTCGCACCGACCGCAACTGCAACAACGCGGCGGCTACTCGGTCACCCGTTGCCGTCGTCTCCGTCGACCAGCGCCTCGACACGGCCGCGGTCGATCGGGGCGCTCATCGCCCCCTCGCTGGTCGTCGCAACCGCAGCGGTCGCGTTGGCGAATGCGAGCGAACCGTCGAGCGCCTGTCGGTCGGCCAACGCCCGAACGAACCCCGCCAGGAACGCGTCGCCGGCGCCGGTCGCGTCGACCGCGTCAACGGTGTACCCCTCGTGCTGGACCGTCGCCGGTCCCCACGGCGCGTCGTCGGTCGCCGTCGCGACCGCGCCCTCGTCGCCCAGCGTCAGCACGGCGGTTGCCGGTCCCAGTTCGAGGACTGCGTCGAGCAACTCGTCGGGCGAGCCGTGGATGCCCGCCTCCGCGAGGTCTGCGGGCGTCGCCTTGACGGCCGTCGAGCGCGAACAGGCCTCGGCGAACGCCTCCGGGAAGCCCCCGTCCCACAGTTCGGGCCGGGCGTTGGGATCGAAGATCACCTCACAGCCGTGCTCGCCGGCCCGGTCCGCCAGATCGAGCATTGCCGACCTGGCCCCCTCGGTCGAGAGGCAGACGCCGCCGAAGACGACCCAGTATACGTCCGCCAGCGTCTCGTCGGACACCTCGCCGGGCCTGAACCGCGTGTCTGCGGTGCCGTCGCGGTAGAACGTGAACGCGCGGTCGGCGTCCTCGTCGTGGGCGACGAACGCCAGCGTTGTCTTGGCCGTCTCGTCGCGAACGACGAACTCCTCGGGGATGCCGTGCTCCTCGAGTCTCTCGGTGAGGTACGTTCCGAACGGCCCGTCACCGAGCCGCGTCCATAGAAGCGGCGCCGGCGACGGACCCGGAATGAAGTCCACTAGACACTCCCCGGCCACCAGCACATCCGGCTCCATGTGGCGATGTCCAAGCGCCGATTAAAAAAAGTAACTTCGGGCACGACCCCGCGTACCAATCCACACTGGGATGGCGACCTCGAGTGCTTGTTCACAGGCCTCTTTGAGCGCATCGAGCGCCAGTCCGGCGTCGACGTCACCCATGACAACCCCGATGTCGACGACGTTGACGACGTGGAGGAAGTCACTTGATGATAGCCCTTTAACGCCACCCATGCACGACCGCGATCGGCTCCCCGGCAATGCGCCGCCTGTGACCGCGACCCGATAGCACAGCAGCGTGTTCCGTGTCGCTGTCCCCGCGAGGTGAGCACTCCGCGCTCGTTCCCCACTGCTGCTCGCTCGGGGCCCGTGGTTTGTTCGATGCTGGATTTTTTACCTGCCCTGCCGTACTATCCCGTATGGAGTACACAACACTCGGTTCGACCGGAATGAGTGTGAGCCGCATCTGCCTGGGAACGATGAACTTCGGGTGGGAGAGCGAGGGGTGGCGACTCGACGCCGACGCGAGTCGGGAGATCCTCGAACGGGCCATCGACCTCGGCGTCACGTTCATCGATACGGCTAACGTGTACCGGGACGGCGAGAGTGAGGAACTCGTCGGCGAGGTCGTGTCGGAGTACGACCGTGACGAGCTGGTCGTCGCCACCAAGGTGTACGGGTCGATGGACGACGACAACCCTAACGCACAGGGGCTGTCGCGGAAAGCCATCGAGCAGGAGCTCGCGAACTCGCATGAACGGCTGGAGCTGGACACGATCGACCTGTACCAGATCCACCGCTGGGACGAGGACACGCCGATCACCGAGACACTCCGGGCGCTTGCCGACGCCGTGCGTCGCAACCGCGTGCGGTACATCGGGGCGTCGTCGATGTGGGCCTACCAGTTCGCGGAGGCGTTGCAGGCGAGTGATCGCCTCGGGGTAGAGCGGTTTGTGTCGATGCAGAACCACTACAACCCGGTGTACCGCGAAGAGGAACGCGAGATGCTGCCGCTGTGTGAGCGCGAGGGGATCGGCGTGATTCCGTGGAGCCCGCTGGCTCGCGGCTACCTGACACGACCCCACAACGAGTTCGACACGACGGCTCGTGCCAGCGAGGAGGCGGATCGACAGGGAGACAGGCACGCCGCCTACCGTGCGGGTGGCGGTGCGGAGATCAACCGTCGGATCGCGGAGCTCGCTGCGGAGTACGGCGTAACGATGGCGCAGCTCACGGTCGCCTGGCACCTCCACACCGACCCGGTCACGGCGCCGATTGTCGGCGTGTCGAGTATCGAGCACCTCGAGGAAGCCGTCGAGGCTGTCGACGTCTCCCTGTCTGAATCCGACCGCGAGTACATCGAGGAGCCGTACGAACCTGTCCCGATAACAGGGCACGAATGAGATACGCCCACAAGAACAGGTACGACCGAAGACCGGCACATATCCCAGCGCACGGGACGGGGGGCCCTGTCGTCGTTGGGCTTGCTCGACCGCTTGCGGAGCTTCGCTCTGTTCTGTTCAGTACGGGGAGGATGTCACCCGGCGGAGACGGTCCAACGACAGCACTGACAACAGGTCGGATTTCTCCTCTCTGGAGAGTAGCTCCGCAACGAGCGCGCCGATTGCTGGGGCGTACGTGACGCCGAACCCGTTCATGCCACAGGCCACGACGTACCAATCGACTCGGGTCTCGTCTACGATCGGCAAGCCATCCGGCGTTACCGTCCGGAGTCCCGTCCAGCCGTTGACAAACTGCTCTTCGGGACGCCTGGCTTCGTCCGGGTCGAGTTCCGTCGCACCCTCGTAGTCGGTATCCATCCGCCCGGCCAACGCACGGACAGCCCCTTCCTGTTGAAGGTAGATCCCCGCTTCAAAGAAGGTCAGCGGGAGTGACACGGGAGTCTCGGACTGCAAAACGAGTATCGGCCCTTCTGTGTGTCGGATCGGGAGCGAAACACCTGTGCAGTCGCTGAGACGGGGTGCCCAGGGACCTGCAGCGTTGATGACCACGTTCGCGGTGTCGTATCCTGCCGTCGTCTCTACTCCCTGTTTTTCTGGGCCGTGTTCGCAGTCTCACGGGCTCACATCGGCCGCACGTCACGGCGAAAGTCGAGTCAGGGGACATTTGTCGGACGAACCCGTCGTTCCAGTATGGACGCGCGAACAACCGTCAGCGAGTACTACGAGGCACTCCGAACCGGCAAACCACTCGGGCCGTACTTCGCCGACGAACGTGCCGGCGACGACGCGTTCGTGAAGTTCGGCATCTCGGAGTGCCTTGTCGGCGGCGAGCAGATACGGGCCGGGCTCCGCAGCCAGACAGAGACGACGACCGACTGGGAGGTGACGAGCCACGCGCTCCGCGTCTGCGAACGCGACCGCCACGCGTGGTTCAGCGACGACGTATCGATGGTCTGGACCGACACGGACGTAGCGAGACGCCACGAGTTCGACACCCGCTGGAGCGGCACCCTCGAGTTCACCTCGGACGGGTGGCAGTTCGTCGGGATGCACGTCAGCACTGCCGACCAGCTGTGACCGTTGTCCGTGGCTCTGTCGAGCGCATCACACGGGCGAACATCGGGTGAACGACGTCCGTGTGGATGGGTCTGCGAAGGAGGCCGGCGCGGGACGAAAGCCCTTTTGCGTATCGACAGCCCAGACACCGATAATGGGGCTCGAAGAGGAGATCGAGGAGATCGAAGAGGAGATTGCTAGTACGCCCTACAACAAGTCCACGGAGCAGCACATCGGCAGGCTGAAATCCAAGCTCGCGGAGCTGAAAGAGGACCTAGAGCGCAAACAGTCCTCGTCGGGCGGGGGCCCCGGGTACGCAGTCGAGAAGACCGGCGACGCGACGGTGGCGCTGGTGGGCTATCCAAGCGTCGGCAAGTCGACGCTGTTGAACTCCCTGACGAACGCCGACAGCGAGACCGGCTCCTACGAGTTTACGACGCTCGACGTCAAGCCGGGGATGCTCCAGTACCGGGGGGCGAACATCCAGCTGCTCGACGTTCCGGGGCTCATCGAGGGCGCGGCGGGCGGCCGCGGCGACGGCCAGGAGGTCCTGTCGGTCGTCCGCACGGCTGATCTGGTGCTGTTTTTGCTTTCGGTGTTCGAAATCGAACAGTACGAACGCCTCCACGGGGAGCTGTACAAGAACGGGATCCGCCTCGATCAGGAGCCACCACGGGTGTCCGTGCGGAAGAAGGCAAAGGACGGCATCTCGGTCAACGCCAGTGTCGACCTCGACCTCGACGAGGGGACGGTCACGAGCGTACTGCGCGAACACGGGTACGCCAACGCCGACGTGACAATTGGCGAGCAGGTCGACATCGACCGGCTCATCGACGGCATCCGCGACAACCGGGTGTACCTCCCATCGATCGTGGCGGTCAACAAGGCCGACCTGATCGACCCCGACTACGCCGAGACGGTCGAGGAGCAGCTCGCCTCCCGTGGGATCGATCCCGAGGATGCGATCTTCATCAGCGCCGAGGAGGAGCGGGGGCTCGACACGCTGCGGGAGATCGTCTGGGAAGAGCTCGGACTGATCCGGGTGTACATGGACAAGCCCGGCCGCGGCGTCGACTACGAGGAGCCGCTGATCCTCTTCGAGGGCGACACTGTCGAGGACGCCTGCGAGAAGCTCGGCGGCGAGTTCGGCGACCGCTTCCGGTTCGCGCGCGTCAGCGGCCCCAGCGCGAAGCACGACGACCAGCAGGTCGGCCTCGACCACGCCCTCGCAGACCAGGACGTCCTGCGCATCCTCACGACGAACTGATACGGACTGCTGCGATACGGGTGATACGGTCGTGCGTGAGTATTTTGGGCACCGGGTCCCACTATCGGCGGTTTCGCGGTCTGAAACGCCCAATGCGCGACTCTATAGCGTCGTCGGGCCTAGTACTTCAGAAAAGAATTTGAACTGGCAGGTAGCCGGAGGAGGCCCCCGACCGCTCGACTGCGTTCACTCCGTCGTCCGAGAATCGAAGATTCTCGTGATCACGAAAATCGAAGATTTTCGAACGACTGCGCTCGGCTCA
>PXQK01000179.1 GCA_003022085.1 Halobacteriales archaeon QH_10_65_19
GGGAGCCACGTCTACAGCATCGACCCCGCCGGCGGCGTCATGGAGGACGACTACACGATCACTGGCTCCGGGCTGACCGTCGCCTACGGGACCCTGGAGGACCGCTACGAGACGGACATGTCCCTGGAGGAGGCCCAGCGTGTGGCTGGCGCCGGCATCACGGCTGCCGCCGAGCGCGACACCGGCTCCGGCAACGGGATCTACGTCGCACAGGTTACCGAGGAGGGCGTCGATATCAACAACTACGACCTCGACGAACTCGACGTGTAGGCGTCAGTTTTCTCCGTCAGGATGATATGATGCGCCGGAGAAAGACGGACATGGACCTGTTTGGGACGGCCGGGATCCGCGGGTCGGTGACAAAGATCACGCCCGAGCTGGCGCTGGCGGTCGGCCGGGCCGCCGGCGCCGACGCAGAGGAGGTGGTGGTCGGCCGGGACGGCAGGGGGACAGGCGAATCGCTCGCTGCCGCCATCGAGGCAGGCCTGACGAGCGCCGGTGCCGACGTGCGCCGTGCGGGACAGCTTCCGACCCCCGCTCTCGCCTTCGCCTCGCGTGGCCGCCACGGGGTCATGCTCACGGCGAGTCACAACCCGCCTGCCGACAACGGTATCAAGCTGTTCGAGGACGGCGGGGAGGTCGACCGGGAGGCCGAGCAGCGTCTCGAGCGGCGCGTCGCCGACGGGGCTGCACCGGCCTACTGGGACGAGTGGGGCACGACGGAGCGGGTGTCCCCGCTCCCGGTGTATCTCGACGCGGTCGCGTCCTACGCAGCGGGAGTCGGCGCCCCACCGGACGGGATGACGGTCGCGGTCGACTGTGGGAACGGGATGGCAAGCCTGGCGACCCCCCGGGTACTGCGGCAGCTCGGCGCCAGGGTCGTGGCGCTGAACGCCAACGTCGACGGCCACTTCGCCGCACGGGAGAGCAAACCCACCGCCGAGAGTCTCACGGACCTGCGGTCGTTCGTAGCCGACAGCACAGCGACATTCGGCATCGGCCACGACGGCGACGCCGACCGCATCGTGATCGTCGACGGGGACGGCGAAGTAGTCCACGAGGATACGGTGCTCGCGCTGGTCGCCGAGCACTACACCCGCGAGTCCGACGCCGGCGACCCGGTGGTCGTCACGACGCCTAACGCCTCCGGCCGGATCGACAAGCTAGTCGAGGAGGCAGGCGGGCGCGTCGAGCGCGTCCGTCTGGGTGCGCTCCACGAGGGGATCGCCACGGCCCGGGCCGAGGGGAGGGCGGAGACAGCGGTCGCGTTCGCAGCGGAACCCTGGAAGCACATCCACCCCGGCTTCGGCGGCTGGATCGACGGCGTCACCTCCGCGGCGGTGTTCACCCGCCTCGCCGCAGAGCACGGGCTGGCGTCGCTCCGCGAACGGGTGACCGAACGACCGTACCGCAAGAAGAGCATCCCGTGCCCGGACGAGAAGAAGGCGGCTGTGATGGCAGAACTCGAGGAGACGCTTCCAGAGGCGTTCCCGGAAGCGGCGGTAGGTATGGAGTACGGCGTCCGTCTAGAGTTCGACGACGGGGAGTGGACGCTGGTCCGTCCCAGCGGGACGGAACCGTACATCCGGGTGTACGCCGAGAGCGACGACGTCGACGACCTGGTCGGGACTGTCATCGAACGCATCGAGCGGGCGGTCGAGGCGACATAGGGCGAGGCCAACGACGGGACAGCTGTGGTACCGTCTGCTCGGTAAAGGGGTCGGCTTGCCAGTGGGACTCCCGAGTGTCGCGCTCCCGGCTCGAAAGCCCCACGCCCCCGACTTCTAATCAGGTGCTTTCTCAGGTGGCTTTCAGGTCGGAAGTCGGAGGGACTCGTTCGCTGTCCCCTGACTCCGGGGCTGGCTGACGGACGGTCCGTCCCACCGACCGACTCCCCCGACCTTCGGGCTTTCACCGACGCCACCCGCTGAGATACGCACGGATGCAGTCGACTCATACGGACTGCTATTTCCAGTGTCACATCACACCGGCAGGGGTTTCGCGGGTCGAGGCAGGCAGCGAGCGAAGCCACGGCACACAAGCTATATTCCCGTCGGGCAGGTAGGCCAACACTGATGGTCGAGATCCAGGACCTCGACTCCTACCGGGAGCACAACGACATCGAGCCGGACGACCCCGCACCCCGGGAACCCAAGGGACCGCCGGACGCCGAGAACGAGCAGTTCCGCGTCTGGCTGTTCGACGCCGAAGAGTCGGAGACGGTCCCGGACATCTACGTGGCCGCACAAGACCCGTCACCGCTCGATTTCAGGATGTGGGTGTTCGTCGGTCGCGGCGAAACCGCGCAGTTCTCGATGCGTGCCTCCCACAGGTACAGTGAGGAGGAAGTCGCCGCCGAGGGCCACGAGGACTGCTGTGAAGTGCTCTTTGCGGGCGAGTCACTGACCGCCCCCCACTGCCCGCCTGCGGTCGAAGGGCTGGCGAGCGACCTCTCCGGTGCCGACGTGCTGTTGCCGCCGGAGCGGGAAGCCGAGGGGGATCACGGAGGTCCGATCGATTACTGAGTGACGGCGGGTACTGGTGACCAGCCACAGACGCTACACTCTGATCGAGCTGTCTCGTGGAGAGCACCACAGTCGGGACACTGCTTTTTGTTGTAGCTCTCTTTCCACTCCTGTTTGTCGGTCTCGTGACCACGGTCGGAGAGGAACTCGTCGAAGAGTTCGTCGTCGACTGGTGTGGACGCCATACATGGTATGCTTTGTCACACCGGCATATAGTTCTATTGGTGGTGGAGTTTGCTGCCTAGTAACACACTGTCTGCTCCGTACCGCTTGGCATCTCCTCCAGACCCCTCTCTGTCCGGCAGTATCAGAAATTGAGAAACACTGTCGTCACTCCGGATCGTTGGTGCACAGGATGGTGGGTAAGGGTGGGGGTAAGGGGTGGGGGTGTTGGCACCGGTACGATGCCAGCAACTGGACTAAACCGGGGGTTGATATTAAAGCTGACGACGCAATTATTGATTTTGATACTGGACGGTCGGCTGGATCGGCGGATAACAAGATTCTACTACCGGAGGCCCGACAGGTTAATATATGACAGTTGTCAGTGTCTCGATGCCGGAGGAGTTGCTGGAGCGGTTGGACACCTTCGCCGAGGAACACGGGTACACCGGGCGTAGCGAGGTCGTCCGGGAGGCCTCGCGGAACCTGCTCAACGAGTTCGAGGACAAACAGCTCGAAAACAGGACTCTCATGGGCGTTGTCACGGTCCTGTTCAACTACGAGGAGACCGACGTCGAGCAGAAGATGATGCACCTCCGCCACGACTACGATCACCTGGTCACCTCGAACGTGCACAACCACGTCGGCAACCACTACTGTATGGAGCTGTTCATCCTCGAGGGCTCTCTGGAGGATATCTCGACGTTCGTGGGTAAGATCCGCGCAACGCAGGACACGCTGTCGATCGACTACTCGGTGATGCCGGTCGACCGGATCGACACTGTGGTGTAAACAGTGGCGGGGTGACGCACACTGCTTCGGCGTGAGCGCGACCCGGAACTCCCTCGGTTGTCCGTCGGCCAGAGGACTGTCGCCACCGCCCGGCGATCAGTGACAGTCGGTGGCGAGACACCCAATCAGTCCCTATCAACTTCCTTCATGTTCTCTTGTGACTGTTTCCAAGCAGGCGTCCTCGATCCGTAACTGTCCGCGGGTACCGTCCCACTCGGTGTCGTAGTCGAGTTCGATCCGGCGGGCCATGTGCGGACCGTCGCGGACAAGCGTCTCAAACTCGCCGCCCTCGCCGAGAACGTGGACGCCGTAGCGGTCCTTCAGCTCTTGGAGGTCGGCGAGCGCATCCCTGTCGAGCGTGCGACCGAGCCAGGACTCGTCGAGACCGCCGGCAGCGACGCGGATGATCGTGATCTCGAACCCCGCGTCGAGCATCTCCTCGCCGAGCGCCACCGGGTCGCGCTGCCACAGCGGCGCGAACACGTCGATCCCTAGCCGGTCGGCCATCGCCCCGACGCGGGAGTTCTGGTACTCGCTCGCGACGGCGCCGACCGTGACCCCCGCGATGCCGCCCGGCAACTCGTCGTCCAGCTCCCGGAGTGTGGCCTCCAGCGGTTCGAGTTCCGCGTCGCCCTGCTCGCCGGCGTCGGTGGCCTCCGCCGCGTCGAACCCCTCGGGGTGGACGTCGACGAGCTCGGTCCCGATGCTCTCGGCG
>PXQK01000180.1 GCA_003022085.1 Halobacteriales archaeon QH_10_65_19
ACGCGAGGCGAACGGAGTTGAGCGACCTGGGGCTTTCACTCCACACACCTGCTGTGTGACCGTCATGCCGAGTTCCTCAAAAGCTTCCCTGAGTTACTAACGCCGAGGAGGATGTCATTCGTTGTAGTCGAACTCGACGGCGAGTGGCTCACCGCTGACGATACCGCGGTAGACGAACCGGTACCGCCCGGACTGCAGGTCGGGACAGACCGTGAGCCTGTCCTCGTGTTCGTGACCCGCCACGATACCCTCCTCGGTCATCTTGAACGTCCACTCGAATCCCTTGCCCGGACGATGTTCAATCGCAAGGCCATCGTATCCGATGTCCTCGCCGTTAGTCGTGCCACGGACATCCTGCCAGCCGTCCATCGTCAGCACCTGGAGGTTCCATTTGTGGCGGTTCCCGGTATGCTGCATGTCGGTTGACACGTTCCGCATCGTGATCCGCACCTCGTCGCCGCACCCGACCCGCGGTGATCCCTCCTCGCCACCGGCAAGTACCTGGGTAGCGTGGACTCGCATCGCAAATGTGAGGTCTTCGTCGTTGTACGCTTCACCCAACGCGACTTCGTCGGCCGCCGGCCCGTCAAGCCGCTGGAAGCTCTCGTCGTCGCACGTTAGATCTTTAAGCTTCGGCGGATCGCCGTCGGGGCGGACGTGGCCGGGCAGGTTCGCCGGATTTGCGTACCGACCATCGGCGGTGACCGGGCTGGATTCGTCCCAGCCGTCGATGACAGTGAAGGTGGCGTCGCTGGGCAGGTCCTCGCCAGTCACGCGGACGAACGCTGACGGGTGTGTCTCGGCGGAGCCACACGCTTCGTTCTCCTCGCTGGTGTCGACCGCCTCCGCAGTGCCGACGATCTCGCCGTTCTCGATACCCACGTCGCTGATGTCAAGCGCACTGTAGCAGGTATTCGGTCCGGCGGTCTCAACGTAGACGATGGCGGACGTCTCGAAGTCTGTCTCCGACCGTCGCCCACAGCGGTTGGGTGAGCGACGGCCCGAGCCCGAAGACCTCGTACTCGATACCGTCGCTGCCGTCGTTTCCATTCCCGGTGCCGTTGTCGTCGGTACCGTCGTCAGTTCCTCCGGTCGAGTTACCGATACAGCCTGCAAGACCGAGGATAGTACCTGTTGTCATCAGGACTTTGCGACGAGTTACGTTCATGAGTGTAGCTCCAAAGAAGAGAGCCCAAAATAAACCCCTTCTCTCCGTTCAAATCGGTCTTTTAGCGGTGATCTTTGTGGTCGCTGGACTATGAAACGAGCACAGTACGGAGAATAGAAGATGTATTCATCACGCTGTCGAGCTAGTGTGGCCGGACACTACGTTTATGACTGGTGAACTCGTATCCTTGTACATGAGTAGCGAGGGTGTCGACTCCGAGAGCAAGGTTTCGGGGAATCAGGCGAACATCCCCGCCCGCATCCGCCGAGAACTGGACATTGACGACGGCGACACGCTCCGCTGGCAGATCGAGGATGACGGCACGCTCCGCGTGCGAGTCGTCCAGCAGCGCAGCGGGACGTTCGGCGACTTCGACGGGTACGACGGCGGTCAGGTGACAGACGCCGAGAGCGACCACGACACCTGGGGCGTCGACAGCGAATAAATGCCGCGTGCACTCGTCGATACGACTGTTCTCTTCGCGGCAGCGTACCGCCGTGACAGTGCACATGACGATGCTCTCCCTATCCTCAGGGGAATCGACACTGCTGACCTCCCGGAAGCAGTGATTCTCGATTACGTCCTTGCAGAAACCCTCAATGGGCTGACGACCCACGCGAGTCACGACGCCGCTGTCGACTTTCTCGGCCGGATCGAAGAGAATACGCGATTCTACATCGACTCTCTGACAGCAGACGGGTTTGCAACGGCGAAAGCCCTCTTCCGGCAGCACGGGCAGTTCTCGTTCGTCGATGCCTGTACCGTCGCTTACATGCAGGTGGAGGGGCTTGGGTATCTCTACGCGTTCGACAACGATTTTGATGCTGCCGAGGACGTCTCCCGTCTCGATGTCGCAACCAACCCATATCAACCAGGGTGACCGGTACGCGCCCGCTGGTCGTTGCCAGCCTCATAGGGTCGTGCGTGATTATTTTCGGCATTGCTCCGAAATATCGGTGGGAGAGCATCCGAGACTCCTAATTTGCTCCAGCCGGGCAGTAAAGAGTCACGCACGACCCTATCATACGCCTCCTGCGTCGAACCCGTCGAGGTCGGCGGAGAGGTCGGCGGGGGGCGGGAGCATCGCCTCGAGTTCCTGTACGGCCGGCTTCCCCGCCCGGTCCGGCGCCGCGAGGACGCGCACGTCCTGGCGGCCGACCGGGACGAACCCCAGGCCGAGCGTCGTCGCCGTCGCCCGCAGACCGAGCGCGGCGTCGGCCGTGCCGGCGAGCACCCGCCGTGGCGGACTCTCGTAGGCCCGGGCCGTCAGCTCGAACCCGTCGACAGCGTCGACCGCCTCGCCGGCGGCCGTTCCGCGTTCTTCGGCGAGTGACTCCAGTGCCGCCTCGACGGAGGCGCGCAGGCCGGAGGGCCGGTCCCGGTTGACGAAACGTAGGTCGCGGTCGACGAGGTCGGCGACGCCGCCGATTCCGTCGGGGTTGCCCGCGGGAACGACCAGCCCCCACTCGCGTGACCAGCCGCCAAGCGCCACCGACTCGACCGATCGCCGGGTCGGGCCGGCTGCGACGGCCACGTCCGGCAGGCCGTCGCGGAGGCGGCGCAGCCCCTCGCGGCTCCCGACCGCGAGGTGGCGCGGGCGGTCCAGCCGGTCGAGCAACCGCGAAAGGAGTGGGTCGTCCTCGCCCATCGCGAGCAGCGCCGGCGGCTCGATGTCAGCCGAGAAGGGCGTGACGTCGACGGCCTCGCCCGCATCGAGCTGTTCGGCCTCCGGTGGCATCTCGACGAACCCGTCTGCGTCGACCAGGCTGGTCGTTGCGCCGCTGCCCTTGTCGACGGGGTAGACCAGTGTTTCGCCGTCGCCGTCCCCGACGAGTCCGACGGGCACGAACCGGAGCCGGCCCTCGCGGTACCGTTCGGTCGCGGCCATCTGCCCCGTGACGGCTTCGGGGTCGCGTTCCGGGCGACCGGCCGCGGCCCGGATGGCGGGTGCCACGAACTCCCGGAAGATCATCATCGCCGAGACGGGGTAGCCGGGGAGGCCGACGTAGGCGGTGCCGTCGAGACGCCCGACGAGCATCGGCTTGCCGGGCTTGACCGCGACCCCGTGGAGCAGCAGGTCGCCACGCTCCGCGATCACCCGGTAGATGAAGTCGGCCGCGCCGGCGCTGGTCGAGCCCGACGAGAGCACGAGGTCACACTCCGCGGCAGCCTCGCGGAGCACTCCCTCGACCGCCGCGAACTCGTCGCCGACGTGGGGGTAGAACGCGGGGTCGCCGCCGGCCTCCTCGACGCTCGCGCCGACCGAGTAGCTGTTGACGTCGTATATCTGGCCGGCGTCGCTCTCCATTTCCCCGCCGGGCCGGACGAGTTCGTCGCCCGTCGAGACTATCCCGACATGCGGGCGGCGCCGGACCGGAACCGATTCGACGCCCAGCGCCGACAGCAGCGCGACCTCCCGGGGCGTGAGCCGCGTCCCGGGACCCAGCGCCCGCTCGCCGGCCGCGACGTCCGCCCCGGCGACCATCACGCCGTCGCCCGGCGCGACGGCGGTACGGACCCGAACGACCCCGTCGTCGTTGACCGTCCGCTCGACCATCACGACCGCGTCGGCCCCCGGCGGCACGACAGCCCCAGTTGCGACCTGGACTGCCGTCTCCTCCTCGACGGTGACGCCCGGGCGCTCACCGGCCCCGACACTCCCGGAAACGTCGAGAACGGCCGGGTTGGCCTCCCCGGCGCCGAACGTGTCCCGGGCGCGGACCGCGTAGCCGTCGACGGCCGCGCGGTCGAACCCGGGAACGTCGACTGTGGCGTCGACGCGTTCGGCGAGCACCCGGCCGCGCGCCTCCGTCAGCGGGACAGTCTCGGTACCCCCGCCCAGGTCCAGGTCCCGGATGATCGAACGCGCCTCCGCAGGGTCGGCGAGGTTCCGGAACTCCTTTCTCACGGCGACCACTCCCAGCGCCCGACGTCGACAGCGCGCCCGCCGTCGAGCCCCTCGCTCTCCTCGGGCACCTCGATCCAGCCGTCCGAGAGCGCGACGCTCGAGAGGACGCCGGCGCCGCTTGACCGGACGGCCGTCGCGACGCGCTCGCCGTCGCGCTTTTCCAGGCGGACGCGGGCGAACGTGCGGATGCCGGGTTCGCTGTGGATCTTCTCCCCGAGGCGCGCCGTCACGGTCGGCAGTGGATCGGGCTCCCTGCCAGCGAGCCAGCCGATTGCCGGCCGGAGGAACTGGACGGCGTTGACCAGACACGAGACCGGGTAGCCGGGGAGCACCAGCACCGGCGTCCCCTCGACAACGCCGAGCCCGGCGGGGTGGCCGGGTTCGAGGCTGATCCCGTGGACGAGCATCTCGCCGAGTTCCGACACGACGCCCGGGAGGAGGTCCCGGGTGCCGACCGACGAGCCGCCGGTCGTCACGACGACGTCGTGACCGAGCCCCCCGCGGATTGCCGCTGTCAGCGCCGCCTCGTCGTCGGTGACCACGTCGTTGTACGTCGCCTCCGCCCCCCACCGCTGTGCGAGCCGCGCGACGGTCAGACCGTTGGTTTCGATTGTCTCACCCGGTGCCGGATCGGCCTGGACGAGCTCCTCGCCTGTCGGGATCACCGAGACCGTCGGCCGCCCGGCGACCGTCACCTCGGCGTGGCCGACGGACTTGAGCAGTCCGAGATCCGAGGGACAAAGGCGGTGGCCGGGGTCGTACAGCCGCTGCCCGCGCTCGACGTCCTCGCCGACCGGCGCGACGTTCTCCCCCTCGGCGACCGCGTCGAACACCTCGATTTCCCCGCCGACCGCCTCGACCTGCTCGATCATCACGACCGCATCGGCCCCCTCGGGGAGTTCGCTGCCGGTGTGGACGTGGTCCGCCTCCCCCGACCCGACGGTGTCCTGGGCCGGGCGCAGGATCCGCGGCGAGCGGTCGTCGGCTCCGAACGTGTCCTCGGCGCGGACCGCGTAGCCGTCCATCGCCGCACGGGAGTAGTGTGGCACGTCCCGCTCGGCCGTGAGCCGGGTCGCAACCGTCCGCCTGTCGGCGCGCTCGACCGGGACGCGCTCGGTTCGTCCGTGTGGCTCGCAGTGCTCGCGGAGTACCGTACGGGCGTCGGGTACGGACGTCCGCTCTGTGAACGGGGAGTGTGTGTGGTCTGTCATTGTGGGCGTGTGCTGGCCGTTCGAGAAACGGCCTCATAGTGATTATTGTGAGTTGGTACGGGATCGACCGCACGACATAGTGATCCGGGAAAGAAGTTCAAATTCTTTTCTGAAGTACTATGCGTGCGATCGACCCGGTACACAGTCACAATAATCACTATCAGTACGCTACGGGGAACGGGGGCGAGCGACAAAAACGGTCGGGTCGACACGAGAGCTTTTTACTCGCGTTCCCGAAGAGGGGCGTATGCGAAGCGGCGTCGTCGTCGCCGGCGGGCGTTCGACCCGGTTCGGCGCGCCAGACAAGGCGGTGGCCGACCTCGGCGGGACGCCGATGATCCGGCGCGTTGCCGACCGCATCGCGCCGGCGGTCGAGGAACTCGTCGTCAACTGTCGGCCGGCACAGACGGCCGCGATCCAGAACGCGATGGCGGGTTACTCGCTTCCGGTTAGCTACGCGGAAGACGACGTCCCGGACCGGGGACCGGTCGCCGGCATCCGGAACGGACTGGCCGCCGCCGCCGGCGGGTACGCGTTCGTCGTGGCCTGTGACATGCCGTTCGTCGACCCGGCGCTGGCATCGTACCTCTTCGAGTGTGCCCGCTCCCGAGAGGCCGCAGTTCCACGACTCGACGGATGGCTCCAGCCGACCCAGGCCGTCTACCACGTCGCTGCCGCGCGACGGGCCTGCACGGCGGCACTCGAACGCGGTGGTCCCGCCGTCCGGGACGTACTCGAGGACCTGGCGCACGTCGTGGTCGAGGCGTCCAAACTCGCAGACGTGACGTCGCCCGAGACGTTCGAGAACCTCAACACGCCCGAGGAGTTCGACGCGGTACGTGACCGGGTGGAGTGATACTGATCGGTGTGAGTCGGTACGGGATCGACCGCATGCGGCGGAAGGTCGAACCGGTACACAGTTACAATAATCAGATGTCGTCCGGCTCTGTCAGGTACGACCGGATCGGCGTCCCCCGTTCCCAGTAGAGGGCGAAGAACTCCTCGCCGAACCGCAGCGCGGCCTCGTCCTCGCCGATGAGCACGGAGTCCTGGTCGTACTGCCCGTCGGGAAACGGCAGGGAGAGCGTGAACAGCTCCTCGGTCAGCATGAACGAGCAGGGGATCTCGCAGACGCGCTGGTCAACCTCGTCGGGCCGCGCCTCGATGGACTCCGCGACCGCCGCCGGCCGCTCGTCGACCAGCGGCGCGTGGGTGATCAGTCGCGTCCCCTCCCCGGGCTGGGCCTGGTCGTCCATCGCCCCGCCGTAGGCCTCGTGGAAGACCCGGCTCCCCACCCAGAGCTTCTCGTAGGCCGGCATCCGCTCGACCCAGTAGCGCTCGAGGTATCGCGGGTCGTTCTCTGGGTTGCGCAGCAGGTCGGCGTTCCGGAGTTCGGGCAGGCGGCGGCGGAACCGCTCGGGCAGCACCGACACGTCGTGGGTGAGCCAGTACTCGCGGTGCCCCAGCAGCGTCTCGACCCACCTGTGGCAGTCCAGCTCGTCGGCGACGAGCCGCCCGGCGCCCGTGACCTCCCAGGCGCTCCCGTCCCCGTCGGACAGACAGATCAACTCCCGCTCGGCGAGTTCGTTGATTGACTTGTACACCCCAGACTTGCTACTGTCGAGCGCGGCCACCAGCGCGTCCCCCGACCGCGGCTCCGCAGCGACCGCGCGGAGCACCTCGGTCCTGACGGCCGACCGGGCGACGAAGGCGACTGTCGTTCCCGCCGACATGTGCGCCCGTTGCCCGCCGACCGACATAAACTGTTGGACGGCTATCCAGTCCACGACCTGTGGACTCGTCCATATATGATAGACATTTTATTATTTATATAAAATACTTTTTGTCAGTCGCAGCTGTCGTGTTGCGTGTACGACGATGCGCCGGAGACAGTTCCTGAGGGCAATCGGTCCCGCCGTCCTCGTCGGGTCCCCATCGCAGGTCGCCGCCGACGGACAGGACGGGGAGGAGGGATCGGCAGCCGGACCGACAGCTGAAGGGTTTTTCGAACGCAACCGCGAGTCAGTCATCAGCGCCGGGGCGGTCGCCGCGCTGGGCGGGCTAGCGCTGCTGGCGTACAAGATCCACACGGCGGATCCAGACTCCGTCGGCTCGCGGCAGGTCAGCGGCAAGCTCGAACGGGAGGATCTGATGGCGGGCGGCGAACCGGCCAACGCCCTGGAACGGGTCATCCAGGTCGGAAACGACCCGCTGACATACGCCGGCGGGATCGCCGGGCTGCTGGGGCTGGGAACGCTCCTCTCGCTTCTCGGCATCCCGGTCCTGCCAGTGGCGGGATTCGGAGTCGCGCTGCTCGTGATGCAGGCGTTCCTCCGGTTCGGCTGGCCGTACGTCGAGGCGTTCCACGAGCGGGAGTCGCCGGTCGAGACAGATCCTGACAGCATGCGGTTCGAAGGGTTCTCGACCGACGTCAGGGTGTTTCTGACGCTGTTCGCCGCAGTCCTCGTGGCGTTGTTCGGGCTGATCCTGATCGAGTCGATGGCGTAGCGAGTGTCGTCACAGCCGCTCGGTGGCGGTCACCCGGACGCGTTCGAGCCGTGCGTCGGCAGCCCGTTCGATCCCGTCGACTCGCTCTGCCGTCTCCGAGACGAATGCCGCGTCGTCGATGGTTTCGAGGTTGGCACGGACGGTGAAGACGGACGCCCGGAGCGCCGCGCCCGCGAGGAACGCGCCGGTCGCGGTGTCGGCGACCGCGTTCCGGTTTCCTTCGGTTGCGACTGCCTCCGCGGCGTCGAGGACATCGAGGCACGTTTCGGCCGTTTCACGGGGAACCTCGGCCGCCACCCTGGCCGCAGCCTGGGGATTCTCGTCTGACTCCGGCGCGTCGAACGCCGCCTGCACCCGGTCGACCGCCGCAGCGTCCTCGTCAGCGAGCGCCAGCAACCGCCGCCGGCAGGCCGCGAACTCCTCGCCGGCGTCGACGAGCTCCGCCTCGACGCCGCCGTACCCCTCTGTCCCGACCGTGTGGAGACACGCCATTTCGCAGAGGGCCGCGCCGGCAGCACCGGCGACGGCGGCGACCGCACCGCCGCTCGGGGTCACCGCCTCCGAGGCGACAGCCGACAGGAACTCCCCGATCGGCCGGTCAGCGGTGGTCACGGCTCACCCCCCGCGGTCGCGTCCTCGCCGGCCGGTTCGACGGTTACCCGCTCGGCCCCGGCCCGGACGAGCGGGTCGGCAACGGCCGCGTGTAGGTAGACGGTCCCCCGCCGGACCGACTCTTCGGGCTGTGCGTGCGCCCTGACCTGTGTGTCGCCGTCCGACACCACGACGACCTCGCCGGCTGCGACCTCCCGCTTGGTAGCGTCGTCCGGGTTGAGCGCGAGTGATTGCCCCGCGGTCGCGGCGTCCCCGAAGTCGCTCGCCCGCCCGCCGACGACGAGTTCGAGCCCCCCGTCCGCCCTATCGTCGACGACCGGCTGGACGGGCACGAACGGGGCGCGGCCGTCCGTGGTGTCGAACGACTCGCGGTAGAGCACCGCCTCGCCGTCGGGCCACCGGTACCCCCCATCGCCGATCCCGTCGACGGAGACGCCGTCGAACAGCGGGGTAACGCGGCGCATCTCCGCAAACACGCGTTCGGGCGCCGCGTCGGCGAACGTCTTTCGCGCGCGAGAGCCGCCGCTCAGCGGGCTGGCGCTTACGCGCGGGCTGGTGCTCCCGGGCCCGCCGAGCAGTCGCTTTCCTAGCTCCCGGAGGATCCGGAAGTCGGTCCGCACCCCGTCCGGCGGCGCGACCACGGGACGGAGCCGCTGGACCTGCCGGTCGAGGTTCGTCACCGTCCCCGCCTTCTCCAGACCGGCCGCGGCGGGCAGAACGACATCCGCGTACGGCGTTGTCCCGCTGCGCGCGACGTCGACGACGACCAGCGTTTCGAGCCCGTCGAGGCGGTCGTCGATCCAGCCCGGGTCGCGCTTCGAGACGGCGGGGTCCTCGCCGACGACGAGCGCGCCGCACACCCCGTCCCCGAAGCTCGCGAGCAGACTGCGGGCGTCGTCTCCCGGTTCGGCCGGCGGCTCGACTCCCCACTCGGCGGCCACTCGCTCGCGGGCTTCGGCGTCTGTCACCGGCTGGTGTCCGGGAAGGCGGTCGGGGACACAGCCTGCGTCCGTCGCGCCCTGTTCGTTGACGAGCCCCCGGAACAGGTGCAGCCCCGTCCCGCGGCGGCCGACGTTCCCGGTCAGCAACAGCAGGTTGAACAGCGCGTCCGGGGCACTGGCGTCACCGCGGCCGCCCTCGATGCCGGTGCCGACGACTGCCGCGGTCCGTCCTGCGGTGACGGCGTCGACGGCCCGCCCGAGTCGGTCGGTGTCGACCCCCGCGACCGACGCGGCGCGGTCCCTGTCGAGGTCCATCAGCCCGTCGCGGAACGTCCCGAAGCCGGTCGTCCGCTCCGCGACGAACGCTTCGTCGACAGCGTCCGCCGAGAGCGCGCCCGCGCTCAGAAGGTCGAGCACGAGCGCGTCGGTCCCCGGCCGGGGAGCCAGGTGGAGGTTGGCGGCTGCCGTCGTCTCGTTGCCGACCGGGTCGACGTGGACGAGTGTCGTCCCCTTGTTGACCGCGGGGCGAATGAAGGAGTTGAACGCGACCGGCTGTCGCCTGGCCGGGTTCGCGCCGACGACGAGGATCGTATCGGCGTCGCCGATGTCGGTGAGGCTGTTCGTCGTCGCCGGCCACCCCGCCCGCTCGGCGAGGGTCCGCGCGGACTCCTTGTGACACAGCCGCGCCCGGTTGTCGACGTTGTTCGTCCCCAGCAGGCGTGCGAGCTTCCCCAGCAGGTAGTTCTCCTCGTTCGTGCAGTGTGGCGCCCCCAGGAACGCGAGCGCGTCCGGCCCCGCCTCCTCGCGGACGGTCGCGAGCCCGTCGACGGCACGCTCGTATGCGGTCTCCCAGTTGACCGCGACGAGGTCGCCGTCGCGGCGAACCTGCGGCTGCGTGAGCCGGTTGTCGACTGCCTCGAACGCGCTGATCCCGCTCGGGCAGAGCCGCCCGTTCGGGTTCGCTGGGCCGGCCCGTGCTGCGGCCCGCGAGGAGTCCGACCCCGGCGCCAGGTGACAGCCCACGGCACACTCGGGACAGACCGTCTCGTCCGTCCCGGCGGCGTCGTGAACGTCGCCCTGATCGTCGGCCCGCCCGTCCGTCATCGCCGCTGGCCGCCCCGGCCGAGGCCCCTGAGCAGGGCGACGAGGTAGCTCAGCCCGGCCCGGCCGTCCCGGGACCAGAGCTGGCGGAGGGCGCCCAACAACCCGACGGGTTCGGACTCGCGTTCGGCCTCGCCGACCGCCGACAGGAGGCTGTTCAGCCCGCGAGCGGCGTCCTCGTCGACCTCGAGCACAGAGAGGACCTTCGCGGTCTCGAGAAGCTGGTCGATGTCGCCCTCGCGCTGCAGCTCCACTGCTAGCTCCAGGGTATCGACGACGTCTTCGCCGCCCTCCTCGACGAGGTCGGCGAGCCGCTCGACGTCCTCGTCGGACAGCGACGACGAGACGGCGCCGGCGAGCGTGACGACGGCGTCGAGATCCACCTCGCGTTCGAGGCGCATCCCCGTGTCGAGCAGCCCCGCGAGGTCGTCGGCGTTCTCGCCGATCTCGGCCGCGAGGTCGGCCGTCTCCTCGGTCGCCAGTCCGTCGCCGGCCTGGACCAGCGCCGCGAGCGTTTCGGTGACGTCTTTGATATCCTCCTCGTCCGCGCTCGCAAGGACGAGGATCGCCGTCGTCAGCAGCTCGTCAACCTCGTCGGTCCGCTCGATTGCCGCCGCGAGCTCGTTGCCGTGTTCGCCCAGCGCATCCTGCAGGGCCTCACGGCCCTCCGCAGTGCTTTCCTCGCGGCCGCCCTTCGTGGCCGACTCCGGGTAGGAGCGCTGTGGTTTCGCCATCTAGTCGTCCCCCTCGCTGATCTGTGATTTGCCGCCGACGGGCTCGCTCCGTCCCTCGGCCGGCCCGATGCGGACGGCCGACACCTTGTACTCCGGCGTTGCGGCGTCCGGATCGAGGTGCTCCTCGTCGGTCAGCTTGTTGACGGCGCTCTCGGCGAAGTGGATCGGGACGAACACCGTGTCCGAGCCGACGCGGTCCGTGACCTGGGCCGGCACCGTGATCTCGCCGCGGCGGGAGGTGACAGTCACCATGTCGCCGCCCTCGATGCCGTAGTTGCGGGCCGTTTCGGGATTGATCTCGACGAAGTCACTCGGCGTGTACTCCATGATCCCCTCCTCGCGGTGGGTCATCGTCCCCGTGTGGTACTGGTAGAGCACCCGGCCCGTGGTCAGCGTGAACGGGTACTCCTCGTCGGGGGTTTCGTCCGGTTCGCTGTACCCGACCCCCTCGAGGTTCGCCTTCCCGTTCTCGGTGTTGAACTCGTCGGTGTAAAGGCGGGGCGTCCCCGGGTGGTTGTCGTTCCAGCAGGGCCACTGGAGTCCGCCCTCCTCCTCGACGCGCTCGTGGGAGACGCCGCCGTAGATCGGCGTGAGTGAGTTGACCTCCTCCATGATCTCGGCCGTCGAGGAGTAGTCCCACTCTCGGCCCATCCGGTTGGCGAGGTCCTGTAAGATCTCCCAGTCGGGGCGGGAGTCGCCTTTCGGCTCCATCACCTGCTTGACCATCTGGACCGTCCGGTCGGTGTTGGTGAACGTGCCCGTCTTCTCGACGAACGAGCACGCGGGGAGCACGACGTCGGCGTACTCGGCGGTCTCGTTGACAAACAGGTCCTGGACGACGAGGAACTCCAGGTCCGCAAGCACCTCGCCGGTGTGGTTGATCCCCGGCTCCGAGAGCGCGGCGTTCTCGCCGATGATGTACATCCCGCGGACGTCGTTGTCGTCGGCCGCGAGGAACATCTGGGTCGTGTAGTAGCCGTACTCGGGCGAGATCTCGCAGTCCCAGGCGTCCTCGAACTTCGCGCGGATCTGGTCGTCGGCGACGTCCTGGTAGCCCGGGAAGTTGTCGGGGAGCGGCCCCATGTCGCCGCCGCCGCCCTGGACGTTGTTCTGGCCGCGGAACGGCGAGACGCCTCCACCCGAACACGCAGCTGTCGGCCGCGGCGATCGTCTCGGCCGCGGACTCGATCTCCGCGGGCGTGACGCCGGTGATCTCCTCGACGCGCTCGGGCGTGAACTCCTGGACCGACTCCTCGACGTCCTCGAAGCCCGTGGTGCGCTCGGCGACGAACTCCTCGTCGTAGAGGTCGTTGTTGATGATGTAGCGGCTGATGCCGTTGAGCCAGGCCGCGTCGTACCCTGGCTTGACCTGGGAGTACTGGGTGGCGAACTCGGCGATCTGTATCTCCCGGGGGTCGAACACGAGCAGGTCCGCGCCGTCCCGGACGTTCTGCTTGATGCGGGTCGCCAGCACCGGGTGGGCCTCGGTCGTATTCGAGCCCGTGAGCAGAATGCAGTCGGCCAGTTCGAGATCCGTCACGCTGATCGACGCGGCGCCGTAGCCGTACGTCTTGGCCAGCCCCGCGACCGTCGAGGAGTGACACAGGCGGTTGCAGTTGTCGACGCTGTTGGTACCAAGCACCTGCCGTGCGAACTTCCCCATCAGGTAGTTCTCCTCGTTGGTCGCCTTCGAGGAGGCGATCAGCGCCAGTGACTCGCCGCCGTGGCGCTCCGCGATGTCGCCGAGCCCGTCGGCGACGCGCCACAGCGCCTCGTCCCAGGTGGCCTCGCGGAACTGTCCCTCCTCGTCGCGCACCAGCGGCGACGTGAGCCGGTCGTCGGAGTTGATGAAGTCGTAGCCGAACTTCCCCTTGACGCAGGTCGAGATGCCGTTCACCGGGGCGTCCTCCTCGTCGGTCGGCCGGGCGGCCAGAATCTCCTCGCCGTCGGAGTACAGGTCGAACCGGCAGCCAACGGCGCAGTACCCGCATGTGGTGTCGGCGACGTTCAGCTCCTCCAGGCGCTTGTCGCCGATGGACTGGGCGATCTCGAACAGCTTGCCCTCCGGCAGCTTCTCCGCGGCGACGCCTTCGGCGACGTTCTCGACGTTTTTCAGCGCCTGTTCTTTGGCCGTCTCCATGTAGTCGGAGACGCCGCTGACGTCGTGCTCGCTCATGGCCAGTCCCTCCCCTCGGGACCGCTCTTGGGACTGCCGGGCTCGGCCACTGCCTCCCGCGGGATCTCGGCGCGCTTCTTCGGTGTCATCGGGCCGGTCCCCCGCTCCCCGCTCTCGTAGGTCTTCCCGATGCTGTTCTTGTGAGTGAACCCAGGCAGCGGGATGGTGGTCGCGTCCTCGATGCCCTTCTCGACAAGCGCGCCAGTCGGGCAGACCGTCGCGCAGTGGCCACAGGAGACGCAGGTCGACTCCTCCATTGTCTCGGCGTCGCTCTGGAAGCCGATGCGGGTGTCTGCGCCGCTGCCCTCAATGCGGAGCACGCCCTCGACCTGGACGTCGTTGCAGGCCTCGACACACCGGTTGCAGAGAATGCACTTGTTGCGGTCGATCTGGATGAACGGCGAGGAGTCGTCCAATGCCTCGTACTCGTCGCGGTCCCCCAGGACGCCGTAGCGCGGCTCGTCGACGTCCTGCTCGATCGCCGCGTCCTGGAGCTCACACCGTCCGTTCTTCCCGCAGGTCGTACACCGCAGGTTGTGGTTCGACAGCACTAGGTCGAGGTTGACGCTCCGGGCGGTTGCGGCCTCGCTCGCGCCGGTTCGGACGGTCGCGCCGTCCTCGGCGGGGAAGCTACAGGCCGGGACGACGCCGTGGGCGTCGGTCTCGACCATGCAGGTCCGACACTCCGAGCGCGGACCGATCCCCTCGCGGCCGTAGTGACACAGCGCAGGCACCGACTCGTCGGCGTCGGCGTCGGCGGCTTCGACGGCGTCGATGAGCGTCCCGCCGGCCGGGACCGTCACCTCTGTCCCGTCGACGGTCACTGTCGCCGCCTCGCCGGCCAGCGGCGGGTCGGTCGCCGTCCCCGGTGCGATGTCCTCTGTCAGTGGCGGTGCGTCCTCGTGTGCGTGTTCTGAACTCATTGGGTTACCTCCATGGGCTGGATACAGGCGCCGTCCGGACACTGGCCCTCGGCGTGGGCCGCGAGTTCGGCACCGAACTCCTCGACTGCGGTCTGTGCCGGCCGGGCCGCTGCGACCCCGAACTCGCAGATGCTCGTCCCGGCCATGACCTCGGTCAGCTCCTCGATTTTCGCCGGGTCGTACTCTCCCTCGTAGACGTCCCGCAGCAGCTCCGCGAGCTGTGTCGTCCCCTCCCGGCAGGGAACGCACCGCCCGCAGTTCGCGTCGGCAGCGAACGCCGTCCGCTTGCCGACGAACTCCAGGACGCACTCCCCCTCAGCGAGAACGTGGACGACGCCGTCTGTGCCCAGACCCGCGGCCGACAGCGATCCGGGATCGATCCCGACGTCGAGCGAAGCCGTGAGGCCGCCGAAGCGGCCGCCGACGCTGGCGGCCTTGACCCCGTCTGCGAGGTCGGCCGCCTCGACGGCCGCCGACAGCGTCGCGGTCTCGGGCAGTTCGACCGTCACCGGTGCCGCGACGTCGCCCTCGACGGTCACGAGACGGGTCCCCGGCAGCCCGTCCCGGACGCTGGCCGCGAGGTGGGCGACGGTGCGGGGCGTGTGGACCGCGGTCGGCGCCCCGTCGAGCCCGAACGTCTCCGGGCCTGGCGGCCGGAGGCGCGCCTCGAGGCGGTGGTTGCCTTCGACATCCTCTAGGGCCATCGTCGGCTCGCCGGCGCGGTAGACGGGCGTGCCGGCGACGACGTCGATCGGCGCCGCCGGATCCGGGTACGCGTCGGCCGCCTCCTCGGCGGCCGCGAGCGCTCGCTCGTCTGCCTCCGAGGCGTAGACGACGATCCGGCCCGCGTCGAGAGCCCCGGCGAGCGCGTTTGCGCCGTCGAGCACCTCGAAGGGGGCGCTCGCGAGCAACAGCGCGTCGGCGCGGGCACTGTGGCCGTTGACGACGACTGCGCTCGCGCCGGCCGCTTCCTCGACCGTCCGCCACGACTCCGCGAGCGTCTCGTCGTGACACCAGTCGTTCCCCCCCCGGCCGGCGAGCTCCCTGCCGGCCTCGAACACTGCGTCGCGGTCGGCGTCTGGGAAGCCGCCTGCGGCCTCGTGGTCGTCGACGTCCGTCGGCCGGCGCCAGCCGCAGGCGCCCAGCACCTCGCTCGCCCCGGTGAACTCCTCCGGGAGCGGGAGCGTGTCGGTCTCGGGGTCGTGCTCGACAACCGACGCCGGCTCCGCGGCGGCCACGTCCGGGCCATCGAGACACGCCTCGACAATACGTTCGAGCCGCTCCACAGAGGGCTGGACGTACATTCCCGTCCGCCCGCGGTGGGTGACCAGCACCAGCGGCTCCAGGCCCGGCCGGCCCGTCGATCCTACCTCGTATGCCGGGCAGGCGTCGTCGACCGTCTCTACAAGATCGGGTCTCTGTTCCGTACCGGAGATCCGTACGATCGTTTGATCCCCGGCTGTGGTGGCTGTCATCTGTTGTTGCGTCACGTTCTATCAACAAGCGAGTGCTGATAAACCTCTCGCAACGGCCGCTGTAAGTGACGCGACAGCCGCCTGCACCGGGTCACTCGGCGGTCGCGACCGCCTCGATCTCCAGGGACGCGCCTTTCGGCACGCTGCCGACCTCGATCGCACTACGGGCCGGTCGCGAGTCCCCGAAGTACTCGCCGTACACCTCGTTCATCTCCTCGAAGTCGTCGATGTCATCGAGGTAGATGGTCGTCTTGAGTACGTCCCCGAGTCCGAGCCCCTCCGAGGCGAGGATCGCCTCGACGTTCTCCAGACACTGCCGGGTCTGTGTACCGACGGGCTCCTCGTCCAGCAACTCCCCGTCGGTCGTCAGCGGGAGCTGTCCGGCCGTGAACACGAGGTCGCCGTTCGTCGCCGCCTGGCTGTACGCGCCGACCGCTGCCGGCGCGTCGTCGGTGCTGATTGTCTGTTTCATGTGGCCACAACGTCGGTCGACCGTCTCAAATACGTACCGCCAGCCCGCGACAGAACACGATATATCACATCTCCTATGGTATTTGGATCGTCGGAGCGGTCCACGGCTCGTGGGGTGCGGAGAGCGAAGCGCACAGCGAGGCCCTCGAGTCGAGCGCTCGGGGGCTTCCCCTTCGTGAATCCTCAATTCCTTTCACGAATCACTACGCGTGGAGGACGTCACTCCCATCTGGTCGGCGCAGCACCCAGGCGGCGAACGCTGAAGGGGTACAAGAAGACGATCACCAGGGAGACGATGGGGTCGAACCAGACGGCGGGCGTCCCGAGCAAAAGCCGGAACCCGCCGAGTACAAACGAGATCAGGACGATCATCGCGACGAAGTGCGGGACCAGTTCGAGGAGCTCCCTGTCGATCATTGGTCACTTCTTGTACACTTCGTCGAAGGGTAATGCGGGTGCCTTGTCGAGAATCGAGTCGTGGCCGCGCTCCTCGCGGACGAAGGTCATGGTGAGGCCAACCAGCGCGAGCAGGGCGATGATGGCAAACGGCCCGCCGGTCAGCACGGCGGCGGCCTGCAGGGTCGTCTCACTCCCCGTGAGGATGACCGAGACGGCGACGGTCCCCTGGATAATCCCCCAGAAGACGATTGTCGCGGTCGAGGGGGCGAGATCCTTCTCCGAGGCCAGGATCGCCACGACGAGGGTCGACGTGTCAGCCGAGGTCACCATAAACGCGATGATGAGGCCCAGAAACAGAAAGACCAGCAGCTGGCTCAGCGGGAGGGCACCGAAAATCGGGAAGCCGGCAACGGCCTCCGGGCTGTCGAACTGTCCGATCACGCCCAGTATGTCCGCTGTCCCCGAGCTCTGGAGGTGCAGCGACGTGACGCCCATCAGCAGGAACCAGACAATCGTCGCCAGCGACGTCGCCACGAAGCCGGTCAGCACCACCGTTCTGATCTTCCGGCCGCGGGAGAGCGCGGCGAGAAACAGGCCGGCGAAGGGGGCCCAGGAGAACCACCACGACCAGTTCCAGATCGTCCAGGTTTCGACCCAGTCACCGCCGAGGTGGAGGCTCATCGGGACGAAGTTGACCGCGTAGCTGCCGACCGCCCCCGCGCTGCGGTCGAACATGACCGAGCGGGGGGCCAGCGCGAACAGCAGGAGCGCAAAGAAGGCGAACAGCGCGATGTTGACGCCGGCGATCCGCCGGATGCCCCGGTGGACGCCGCTCTGGGCCGACAGCACGAAGATGATCGTCAGTCCGGCCACGAACAGCAGCGGCCCGAGCGTGTCGAACTCCACGCCCCACTGGTAGTTGATCCCGGTGAGGAACTGCTGGCTCACCAGCGCGACCGAGGTCGCAATCCCTCCGATGGTCGCGAAGATGGCGAGCATGTCGACCAGCCGGCACGGGAGCGAATCGAGCCTGTCGACGCCCAGGAAGGGGGTCAGTATCGTCGACACGCGGAGCGGCGCGCCCCGCTCGTAGACGAAGTACGCGATCGGCAGGCCGATGATGAGATACGCGCTCCAGGCCGAAAACCCCCAGTGAAACAGGGAGTAGGTGAGTGCGTCGCCGATAGCCGCCCCTGACTGCGGTTCGGCGCCGAAAAAGGGCGGCGGCGACTCGTAGTGGAGGATCGCCTCGGCGGGCCCCCAGAAGACGATGCCGGCGGCGATCCCGGCGGTGAAAAACATCGTGAAGTACACCGGATAGGTGTAGGTCGGCTCGACCTCCGGCCCGCCGAGCCTGATGTCGCCCCACGGCCCGACGAGGAGAAAGAGGCAGTACAGCACTGAGAGCAGCATGACGCCGACGAGCAGCCAGTCGAGGTACCCGAGAACGGCGTCCTGTACGGTTCCGACCACATCGACCGTGCCCGAGGGAAACAGAAACTGTGCGAGGAAGAACAGCGCGAACGCGACAACCGGGACGCCGAAGGTAATCGCGTCGTGACGGGCGACAAAACTCCCGACGGTGTCAGTCCACGTGAGCCGACGGATGCGCATCAGATAGTGGACGGTCTGCTCGTCGTCGTCCCGCCTTTCTGTGGCCGGCAGAACGGCGAGATACCCCAGGCCGGAGCCGAAAAACAGCAGTGCGACGATCAGCCAGTACTGGCCGCTCACCACGTCGCCGACGAAGCCGGGGAAAAAAAACCCGGATACCACCACGACCCCCGAGATCACACAGATCGGAACCAGCACCCTCCTGAGGACCTGCTCGACGGTGCTCGTACCCTGGATTCCCATACCCCCACCCTTCGGCTAGGAGGTATATTACTGCTGGCACACATCACGTTTCTTGCATTTCCGACAGTCGCCCAAATTTTTACGTCGGACTGACACGACAGTGTCGGTATGGTCGAGGTCGGCGACACAGCGCCGGATTTCACCCTCAAGGGCGTCGACGACTGGCGGATCGACACGTTCAGCCTGAGCGACCACACTGACGACGGGGAGTTCGTCGTGCTGAACTTCTACGTGTTCGACTTCTCCCCGGTCTGTACGACACAGCTGTGTGACCTGCGCGACATGGAGACCTTCGAGATGATCGACGACGTGGCGGTGTGGGGGATCGCCCCCGACGGTCCCTACGCACACAAGGCGTTCGTCGACGAGTACGACATCCCGTGTCCGCTGCTGTGTGACACGGCCGAGGAGGTGGCGGAGGCCTATGACGTGCTCTACGAGGAGTACGACGGGTTCGAGCGCGTGCCCAAGCGGTCGCTGTTCCTCGTCGACGACCAGCGCCGCGTCCAGTTCCGGTGGGTCGCAGACGACAACTGGGACGACTGGAGCAACACGCCGCTCCACGAGATCAAAAACCGGATTGACGAACTGCGGACCGGACTCTGAGCGTTGTAGGGCGGCTGTAACGCTGTGCCGCCGGGCTATCGCACTTGTCGTCGGCCCGTGACGCTCCGACACCGCGAGGGGCCGCGAAAGGGCACGACCCTATCAGGGCCCGGCTTCCGTCGGCTCGGGCTCCTCACCGTCCTCTTCGGGTGCTGACCGCTCCCGGTCGGCGTCAGACTCGCCGGTAGCCTCCCGCTTTGCCTCCCCATCCCCAGACTGCCCGAGCAGCGACTCAGGCGCGACGCCTTCGAGAACCGACCGGCCCAGCAGCCGTCCGCCGATGGCCATCGGGCTGATGACGTGGTCGGCGCCGACCTCCTCGAGTTTGGTCACGTTGTGCTGGTCGTTGGCGGCGGCGACGATGGGAATGTCGGGGTTGGTCTTCTTCGCAGCGAGAATCGCCAGCACGTCCTGTGCGTCGTCGCGGGTGGCGACGACGATGCCGCTCGCGGAGTCGATGCTGGCGTTACGGAGCGACTGCTCGTCGGTCGGGTCGGCGGTCAGGACGTTGATGTCCCTGTCGTCGAGGTCCGACGCCTCGTTGGAGTTGGACGTGACGACCACGACGTCCCGCTCGTCTGCGAGTTCTTCGAGTAACGATTCTGTGAGGTCGCTGTACCCGAGGACGAGCACGTGGTCCTCGAGAATGGTGAGTCCTGATGGTGTCATGTTTCCGAACGCGGATGCCATGCGCTTCTCGATTGCCGGGACAACCAGTGCCCCAATCGCGGCCGTGAATGCTCCCGTCCCGAACAGGATGAGGGTGAGCGAGAACCACTTCGCCTCCGGCGTGAGTGGCGTGATGTCTCCGTAGCCGACAGTGGCGATGGTGACGAGCACGTAGTACACCGAGTCACCCCACGTCTCGAGTGCTCCGAACTGTTCGCGCAGCACGAACGAGCCGATTGTCCCGTACAGCAACACGCCGACGACCGAGGAGAACGCGGCGATCTGGAGCGACGAGAGGTCGATCTGCTGGTTGAACTGGCCCCGGTTGAGCACGAGTACCGGGAACGTGATCAGCACCAGCACCAGCAGCGGCATATGGGTGGTCTGCAGCGTTAACAGCGGGAGGGTGGCCACCAGCGGCAGCACGACGACAGTGAGATACCAGGCCAGCCGCTTGCCCCGCTGGAGCCCGTAGGTCAACAGCCCCAGCAGGAACGCATAGAGGACGCCCGCGAAGCGAACGAACTCGGTGACGTCGGGGAGCAGTTCCGCGAGCGGCCCCTCGAGGACGAGTTCTGTCTGTCCCAGGGTCGACAGCCCGGTGACGAACGTGAGAACCGTGATGACCGCGACCAACGCGACTGCCGACCTGGCCCCGGAGAACTCCCGCCAGTAGAGGAGCCGTACCCGCTCCCTGTGATAGAATATCTTCTCGAGGGACGAATCCGCCGACGGATCCGGTGACTCGCTCGACACACCCCACTCTACCGTGGCTCGGGATATAAGAATAGGGGTGGGAGAACCGCCGCCCCCGCCTGGAAAGCATTTACTACGGGAGCGGGTCTACAGCGACTACACTGATGGACTGGAGCTTCCGGACCCTGCTCCGGGCCTTCCTCCTCGTCGGCGGGCTCGTATATGCCCTCTAGTAACTCAGGGAAGCTTTTGAGGAACTCGGCATGACGGTCACACAGCAGGTGTGTGGAGTGAAAGCCCCAGGTCGCTCAACTCCGTTCGCCTCGCGT
>PXQK01000181.1 GCA_003022085.1 Halobacteriales archaeon QH_10_65_19
GGGGCGTTCTCCGAGATACGGGAGGAGGCTGGCATCCCGGACGCCGAGGTTGATGCGTTCATCGACGCGATGGTTGCCGACATCGACGTCGACCGCTACAGGACCTACGGCGACCTCCAATCGTATATGCGCGGCTCCGCGGCCGCAGTCGGGAACATGATGACGGCGATCATGGACGTCGACCAGCCGGAGACGGCCAGGCCACACGCGATGGCGCTGGGCGAGGCGTTCCAGCTGACGAACTTCATCAGGGACGTCTACGAGGATATCGAGGAACTCGGCCGTGTGTACCTGCCCCTCGAGACCCTCCGACGTCACAACGTTACTGTCGACCAGCTCCGCCGCGGGGAGGTAACTCCAGGGTTCCGGCGCGCGATCCAGTCCGAACTCGCGCGTACCGAGGACCGTTACCGGCACGGAGTCCGGGGGATCGAGTACCTTCCCAGAGACTGCCAGTTCGCCGTGCTGCTCTCCGCGGTGCTGTACGCGGAACACCACCGCCTGATCCGGCGGCAGGATTTTGACGTGCTCACGTCGCGCCCCTCGCTCTCGCGGACCCGCAAGCTCTGGCTGATCGCCCGGACCTGGTGGAACTGGCGGCAGTACAACGACCCTGTTACCGTGTTCCGCCGCGTCAGCGCGATCCCGACAGAGGAGACGCCGACAGACGAGACTGCCACGGGTGGCCCGGATCACGGGGTCCCCTCCCCCGACTGATACTGATTGTTGTCCCTCGGTACGGCTCCGAAGAGACATCTCTCTAACATGTGCCAACGTTGCTGGAAGCAGTTACGACGGCCCGTGCGACGGCTCTTGGCGCTACGTGAGCCTGCGGGGCAGAACCGCAAAGTCGAACCGGTCGATGTGGACGAGCCACGCAGCGAACAGCACAGCGACCCCGACCGGGATCCAGGCGCCGTAGAACGCGTTGATCACGCCCCAGAGCAGCACGAAGCTGACCATGTCGTCGAGCACGTACGGACAGGACTCGACGCGCTCCAGCAGCGTCGTTCTCCGGAACGCGAGGTCGACGAGCAGCGTTGCGACAACTGCGCTGAGCACCCAGCCGGCGTAGTTCGCGAGCGGTACCCCGTAGAACCCGCCCCCGGCGAACGACCAGAAGCCGAGCGCCCCGCGGCCCGAGCAACAGCAGGCAGAGGAGGTAGCTGTTGAGCGCGAGCGGGATGAAAAACACCGGGAGGCCGAGCGGGATCGTGTCCAGCAGCATCGGTCCCAGCGGTACCTCGTAGCTGAACTCGCCGTAGGGGACGCCCCAGGTTGCACCGACGAACTCGATCACGTACGTGTAGGCGATCAGAAGCGACAGCGCGCCGGCGGCCCGGCGGTTCACCAGCGGTGCCAGCCCCGAGACGAGGGGCAACCGCATCACTGCGACGCCGAACAGCACGAGGTACGGGTTGAACGCTAGCGGGTCCGGCAACAGTCCCTCCGCGCTGGCCACGAGCAGGATGGCGCCGGTCACCGGGAAGAGTACCGCGATTGTAAAGCGGTTGTTGGCCACGGTCCGGTCGAGGAGGCGCTCGAAGGCCGCCCGGTCCCGGAACGCACTGCGGAGGCCCTCGCGGTCGAGGTGGTCGCTTGCACCCGACTCCCTGCGCAGCGGTTCCCTGGATCCGTCAGGCATACACGAGCCTCCAGATCCCGCCCATCGTGAGGATGGCTCCGGCGAGCGTGTTCAGTGTCGGGAACCACCAGTAGGCCCGCGAGACCGCGACGTTCCGGACGACGATGCCGGCGATAAAGAGCGGATAGATACCGAACACCACCCCGAAAAACGGGTGGATCGCGGCCATCAGCCCGGCCGCGGCGAGCCAGCAGCCCGCACAGTATGCGAGCGTTCGCTGCTTGCCCAGTAGCGTCGCTGTCGTCCGGATTCCGGCTGCGCGGTCGGGTTCGATGTCGGGGATCGCCGAGAACGTGTGCATCCCCATCGCCCAGATCCAGCCGCCGGCGACGGCGACCGCCGGCGGGAACGATCCGGTCAGCGTGGCGTAGGCCACGACCGCTGGAAGCACGTACAGCCCGTTCGAGATCGAATCCAGGAAGGGGACGGTCTTGAGCCGCAGCGGGGGTGTGCTGTAGGCGACTCCAAGCAGGTAGAATCCCGCGAGCGCCGCGAGCGCCGCGCGCCCCAGGACGGGCGCGAATCCGGCGCCCAGTAGTGCCGCCGCGGCGACGACGCCTGTCACCGCCCTGCTGCCGGTGTACTGCACCTCGCGACCTTCCTCTGACTTCTTGGGGTTCAGCTCGTCGATGTCGGCGTCGAAGATGTCGTTGACGCCGTACAGAAAGAGGTTGGCCGGAACGAGGAAGTACAGAAACAGCGCGGCGGTGATCGGCTGGACGAACTCGCCGGTCGCGCCCGCGCCGTAGACGACCCCCACGATTACCGGTCCGGCGAGATACAGCCAGAACCGCGGGCGCGAGAGCCAGAACAGGTACCCCGGGAGCGTCCGCTCGGACGGGGCCATCGACGAGAGGCGGCCGGCCACGTCTGCCATCACTACCACTAGAGGGATCGATCGGTTTGTGGGTTTTTGTTTTCGTGGCAGCCGACTGTAGTGTTCCCCTCGGACGACAGATGACGAAACACTTAGGACGCAGTGTCTCCCCAACACCGGTAGGGGAGTGATACAGATGCGCATGGTCGTACTCACCAAAGGCGTCCCGGACTTCCGCGAGGGGAAAGTATCTTTCGACGAGGACGGACACCTCGAGCGCGGGAAGACGCCGACGGTCATGAATCCGAACGACAAGACCGCCTTGCGTGCCGCGTTGCAGACGAAGGTGAAACACGGCGGGAAGGTCTCACTGATGAGCATGGGGCCGCCCGGCTACGCGGAGATCCTCGAAGAGGGGATGGCAGACGTCTACGCCGACGACCTCTATCTCCTCAGTGACCGGGAGATGGGCGCCGCCGACACGTGGGCGACGGCGATGACCGTCACGACGGGACTAGAACACCTCGACGAGAGGCCGGACCTGATCTTTGCGGGGTTCAAAACTGCCGACGGCGAGACCGGCCACACCGGTCCCCAGACCAAGTGGTGCCTGGACATCAGCGACGCGATGCCGGACTACCCGCTGATCACCCACGTCGTCGCGCTGGACGTCGACGAGGAGGCGGGAACTCTCCGGGCCAAGCGCCTCGTCGAGGGCGACGTCTCTGAGATCGAGACAATCGAAGCCGATCTGCCCGCATTCGTCGTCGCGGATCCGGAGTTCGAGCCCTCCTACCAGCGGGCCGAACACCGCCTGAGGCACAAGGACTTCCGCGCGGAGACGGCACAGCGGGCTGCCGAGTTCGGGGAGTACCTGGCGGACGAGGCCGACGAGGATCCCGCCGACTGGGAGCGGTTCCACACCTGGAACCACGAGGATCTCAACCTCGATCCGGACTACATCGGCCTGGACGGCTCTCCGACGATCGTCGCCGGCGTCGACCCGATTCCGAAGGCACCCTCCGAGCGGGAGGCGACCGTGGTCGACCCCGCGGACGACGCGGACATGGAGAACGTATTCGAGGAACTGAACAAGTATGCGGCAGGTGACTGATCATGCCAGAGATCGATCCCACTGACCACGAGATCGCCGAACTCGGACCGAAACTCACGGAGATCGACGACGAGCAGGAGCTGGAGGAGATGCTCGCCATGGAGAAAGGCGGCGAGGGTCGTACCCCGGTTATCACGCTCATCAAGGACCGCCTCGAGAAAGTCGGCGGCGAGGACGAGGCGGTCGATCCGGCCGAGGCCGACCTCACAGAGATGACGATCGCGGACATCGCCAACATGATCCGCGAGGTCGAGGATATCGAGGTCCTCCGGGACATCCTCGAACGCGAGAAGGAGGGCAAGGACCGGAAAGGCGCCGTATCGCAGATCGAGAAGAAGATCGACAACCTCGAGGAGGACGACGAGGACCGCGAGGAGGTCGAGTACGTCCCACCCGAGGAAAAACACCCCGACCTGGACCACCCGACTGCCGACAAGCCGTACGTCGAGGGGACCGTCGACGGCGAGTACCGCGATATGTGGGTCTACTGCGAGACCCAGCAGGGCGAACTCATCGACGTCTCCCGGGAGATGCTCGGCAAGACCCGGGAACTGATCGACGGGTACAACGACAACTACGACGAGAACGAAGAGGTGGTCGCGGTGCTGATCGGCGACGGCGTCGGCGACCTGACCGAGGAGTGTCTCGCCTACGGCGCCGACCGCGTCGTCTACCACGACGACGAACGGCTCACGCGGTTCCGACACACACCCTACACGAAGATCTTCTGTCACATGTGCCGCGACTGGGAGGCCGACTGGCAAAACTACCACGAACCCCGGTACACGGTGTTCCCGGCGACAAACAACGGCCGGGACCTCTCTGCGCTGGTCCAGGGGGAACTCGACTCGGGGCTGGCCTCGGACTGCTCGGGGCTGTACATCGAGAGCGCGGATATCTCCAACCCCGCAAAGACCGGCCGCCCCGGCGAAACGAAGACGTTCGAGAAGATACTGCACATGAAGCGCCCGGACTTCTCCGGGTTCGAGTACTCCTCCATTCTATGTATCGACAAGCCACACCGGGACTTCCACCCACAGGGCGCGTCGGTCATCCCGGGGAGTTTCGAGATCCCCGAGGCCGAGCCAGAGCCGGAGGGCGAGGTCGACGAACACGACACCGAACTCCCGGGCGACTGGTTCCAGACCGAGGTGACGGAGTACGACCAGCTCGACGAGGGTGTCGATCTCACCGGTCACGACGTGGTCGTCGCCATGGGTCGGGGTATCGACCGCGTCGACCCGACCGAGGGGATCGAACTCGGACTGGAACTCACAGACCAGTTCGAGGACGCCGGCTTCGGACTCTCACGGGGCGTGATCACCGCTTCCTACGAGTTCGGCGGCCACGTCGAGCAATACATCACCGAGGAACGGCAGATCGGCGAGTCGGGTCAGGTCGTCGAGCCCGAACTGTACATCGCCGCCGGGATCAGCGGCGCGGTCCAGCACAAAGTCGGCATGGACGAGTCCGACACTATCGTCGCGATCAACACCGATCCCGAGGCGGACATCCGGGACTTCTCGGATTACTTCATCGAGGGGGACCTCTTCGAGGTGCTCCCGCGGCTGACCGAAAGCACGAACACTACGAGGCGGTCGTCGTCGGGGCCGGCCCCGGCGGCGCGGCCACGGCGGCGACACTGGCACAGCACGGCGTCGAGACGCTCGTACTGGAGCGGGGCGTCGACGCCGGCTCCAAGAACGTTTCGGGTGGCCTGATCTACGCGGAGGAGTCCGCACCCTACACTATCGACGGACTGTTCCCGGAGTTCCGCGAGGAGGCGGCCGAGCGGCCGGTTGAGGAGTACTACATCCACAACATCGCCGGCGAGAAGGTCGAGACGTTCGACCTCCACGACATCCACCACCACGACACGGACTGGTGTGACGCCGTGCTCCGGCGGAAGATGGACTCCTGGCTCGCAGAGCGCGTCCACGAGATGACCTGCGAGACGGGCGGCGGCCTCCTGACCGGCGTCCGGGCGAACGGACTCCTGCGCGAGGGCGGGAAAATCGTCGGCGTCACGTCAGACGAACTCGATCCGATCACGGCCGACGTCATCATCGCCGCCGACGGCGTCAACTCTGAACTCGCCCGGGACGCGGGCCTGATGGACTGGGAGGAGCCCGAAGACTGGTTCCAGGGCGTGAAAGCGGTAGTCGACATGCCGCCGGAGGCGATCACCGAGCGGTTCGACGTCGACGACGACGAGGGGGTCGCCCACCTGTTCTCGGGCGACCTGTTCGAGGGCGTCCGGGGCGGCGGCTTCCTCTACACCAACGAGGAGTCGCTGTCGATCGGGACCGTGTTCCACCTCGACTCACTGGCGGCACAGCGGGCCGAACCCCACGAACTGCTTGACAGCCTGCTCACCCACCCGCTGCTCGACCAGTGGTTCCAGGGGGAGTACCACGAGCGGGAGTACTCCGCGAAACTCGTTCCGGACTCGAAGAAAGTCGCGCATTCCTCGCCCCACCGCGGTCGGCTGCTGCTCGTGGGCGACGCCGCCGGGCAGATGCAGGCCCAGGGCCCGATCATCAAGGGGATGAACCACGCGGTGACCGCCGGCGGACTCGCTGCGGAGGCGTTTGCCGAGGCCAAGAGCCGCGGCAACACGGAGGCTGCGGGGACGCTGTACGAGCAGAAACTCGAAGACGAGGGCGTGATGGATCAGCTCCGGCCCACCCGCTACCGCGTGACCCACGTCGTCTCCGAGAGCGACGTCGTCAACAGCGTCGGCAGCGCAGTGCTCAACTCCACGATCGGCGCGGCCGGAATCAAACTGTTCGACGGCCTCATCGAGGACGCGTTCAACTCGCCGTTCGTTCTCGGGATGATCCCCGACACGCGGCTCTCGTACGTGACGGTGCCGACGCGCATCGCGGAGGTGCTCGGTGATCCGGTCGACGAGTACAACGACGTCGAACCACCGGACCTGGCCGACCGGATCGGCGACCTGACCTACGACGTCGACGACCCGCACATCGAGGTACTCGACAACAGCTTCGAGGCCAGCGGCACCGCGGTGACGGCCTGCCCGGTCAGCGCCCGGGGTTTCGGCGGCGGCTGCTACCGCGAGGAGACAGTCAAGACCAACGGCACGGAGGAGAAGAAAGTCAGCCTCGACACACAGCCCTGCGTCGAGTGTGGCACCTGCGCGGTCGTCGCCGACACCCACTGGGAGCACCCGCCCGGCGGCAAAGGCGTCGAGTTCAAGGAAGGGTAGTATGTCTGCCGAGACACGCTTCGCGGCCCGAATCGGGGAGCTCGCGGACCGGGCGACCGAGGACTGTGCGGCCTTCGAGCCGCCGGCTGACCCGCCCGACGACGAGCAGGCGATGTCGTATCTCCGGGACGGTGCCGGCCCGGCTGTCTCGCTGTACGTCGAGGCGCGGACGGGCGGGCGGATGGTCCACTTCCCGCCCGACCAGTACCACGCGCTGGAGAACGCGATGAACGACTGGTTCGAGCTGTACGCGGCCTGCTACGGGGTCGACGTCGAGTCCGATGTTGCGCTCCGGGAGGCGGCGGAGTTGCTCGTCGACACACACAACATAAAGGACGTGGCACAGATTCTCACCGGCGTTCCTGAGCGGTGAGGTCACCCGCCGGACGCCGTCGACACCACCGGCGTCTTCCCGGACACCCGTTCCTGTCGGGACTCATAGGGTCGTGCGTGATTATTTTCGGCATTGCTCCGAAATATCGGTGTGACAGGATCTGAGACCCCCAATTTGTTCCAGCCCGGCGGTACAGAGTC
>PXQK01000182.1:0-5011 GCA_003022085.1 Halobacteriales archaeon QH_10_65_19
ACGCCGTCGTGCGATCAATCCCGTAACGACTCACAACAATCACTACCATAGCGTCGTGCGTGCCACGTGACGGAGTCCTACGTTCGAGTTTTCGCGCCAAACGGGATGACTCGACCGCGGGTCTGCCCGAACTGCGAGGACAAAACCCGGGACAGAGGCGAAGTGCGTTCAAAGCGGAACTGAGCTGCCACTCCGGTCGTTCGCCGGCCGGTCTGCCGCTACAACTCCGACCGTGGAGCGCGAGAGCCGGCGGCGATCCTGAAGTTATGCGGTCTTCTCTTTGCCGTCCCACTCGGCGGAGTTGTCCCGGGGTTCGTACCCCAGCACGTCTCTGGCGCGCTTGATCGAGTAGTACTTGGCGTCGTTGTCGGAGATGCCATAGAGAATCTCGAACTCGTAATCGGCCTGGAGCGCGCAGTCGTGGATGTGGGCACAGTCCCGCGGTGAGAGCCACATCGCCTGTCCGCGGGCGTAGTCGACCGGCGGGTAGTCCTCATTGAGGTTCCCGATCCGGAGATTACAGACGGAGATACCGTAGGCGTCGTGATAGTACCGGCCGATGAGTTCGCCAGTCGCCTTGCTGATGCCGTACTTGTTACCGGGTCGCGGGAGTTCGGAGCCGTCGAGGCGGAAGGTGTCGTCCTGCCGGTAGATCTCCGGCGTGCGGTCGTCGGTCTCCGCAGCACCGACAGCATGGTTCGACGAGGCGAAGATTACGCGGTCGACTCCCTCCTCGACCGCGAGTTCGTAGATAGTGTGAGTTCCGTCGATGTTGTTCTCCAGAACGCTGTCCCACGGTGCTTCCGGCCGCGGGTCGCCGGCGAGGTGGATGACGGCCCCGACCCCTCGCATCGCCGGCCTCACGTCCTCGGGATCCTGTACTTCGCCGGTGACATACGGGTAGTCCGGCTCCTCAGCGGGCGGGCTGTGGTACATGAGCCGCCAGTCGTACTTGTGGCTGAGCCCCTCGAAGACGGTCCGCCCGACGTGGCCACCGGCTCCTGTGAGTAGTACCGGCTCGTCCATTCAGTTGGTACAAGCGTTGGGGTGGTAAAGTAGCATGCGGTTCCCGGTGCGTACGGTCTACCCGGTACACAGTCACGACAATCACTATCACTCGTCGTCGAACGGATCGCCCCGGTGTACTTCACCGACCTGGTCCTTGAGCTTGATGTTGGCGCCGTTCGGTGTGAGGTACAGGAGCGTGAGCGGCCAGTCCTCGCCGGCTGAAGTGATGGCGTCGATCATCTCCTGCTGTGCCCTGGTGCCTCCAGTCATGTATGATACTTTGACAGGTGGGGATATAAAACCGGCTGAGCTCCTGGCCTACTGATGTCGCCTTCGAAACTTCGAAGACCGTCGACCGGGTGCACAGAGTCGCGTAGTGATTACTCCTCTGCAAGCAAGAGCCCGAGATACGAGGTCCGGATCTGTTCGCCGGGGTCGAACCCGAGCTGTTCCAGCACACCGACAGCCTCGCCGCGGAGTTCGTCGAGGCCCTCCGCTGTGGCAGCGTTGCCGGCTCCGAGCTCACGCTCCGTTTCAATCTCTATCTCGACGAACTCGCCGAGCCCTTCGACGGCGTCGAGTGTGACCGTACAGTCCTCGACGCTGTATCTGGTCCGCTCTTTCCGCACTGTTGCCGCCTGCTGGTAGCCCAGCCCCTCGAGAATCGACCGGAGGGCGGCTCCGTCCTCGACGTGCGTCTCTGCCTCCTGGCGCGTTTTCGACGCCTCCTCGACCAGTGGCCCCTTGTAGGTGAGCGCGGCCACCGCCGGGTCGTCGTCCCCCCGCCGTTCGCGGCGGATCCGGAGCGCCTCGTCGGTGTCGGCGAAATTCCTGTCTGGGGCGTCGAAGTACGTGTCCTCCTGTGTGACCGTCCCGACGTGCGTGGCTCCGATGTCGTCGAGCCGGCCCCGTACCCTGTCGTGGTCCGCCCGGAGCTTCAGTTCCACCTCGTACATGCTCCTCACTCCGGCTGGGCCAGGTAAAAACACACGCCTTCATGCGGACGGTTGTGACTCAATACCGCCCTCGGCCTTCGGCCTGCGTTACTTGCATCACCGGGGATCGGAGATTCCCGAGCTCACGGCTCTCGACGAAGACGGCCGACGCAAGCACTTCGCGGGCTGCGACTCGTCTGCTCGAGTCTGTCGGGGTGCGTTTTTGTTGCTCACTGACAGCTCGTTGCACTCGCCGTGATGTTCCCAACAGAAAACGCCGTCGTCAGACTTCGTCTGACGGGCCGTGAATTTTCTGTAAAATTCACGCCGCCGCCAGGACTCGAACCTGGGACAACCACGTATCTGCGGTACGCAGATCACCTACGCACCATAACAGCGTGGTGCTCTACCATCTGAGCTACGGCGGCTCGCATTCCACGATAGTCGGATCGGTTAAATAGGCGTTACGCTTCCGTCCCGCACCGATACGCTTTCACGTACCTGCCGGCAATCGACACGTATGAGTGACGAGTTCGACGCCGTCACGACGCGCGTCCGCGAACGCGTCGAGCCCGGGCCAGACGAGCGCGAGGCGCTCGACGCCGCGGTCGAGTCGCTGGTGAGCCGTGTCGAGGCTGCGGTCGGGGAACTCCCGGCTGACGCCGAGGTCGTCCTTGCGGGGTCGACTGCCCGCGACACCTGGCTGGCCGGCGAACGCGACGTCGACCTGTTCGTCTGCTTCCCGCCCGAGATCGACCGGGAGCACTTGGAGTCCTACGGGCTGTGTGTCGGCCACGAGGCGCTCCCCGATAGCCACGAGGAGTACGCCGAACATCCTTACGTTGTCGGCGACTTCGAGGGGTTCCGGGTCGACCTCGTGCCCTGTTACGCCGTCGAGAGCGCGACCGAAATCCAGTCAGCCGTCGACCGCACGCCGTTTCACACCCGCTACGTGACCGAGCGCCTGTCCACTGATCTCGCGGGCGACGTCCGGGTCTGCAAACAGTTCTTCGAGGGGATCGGTGTCTACGGCAGCGACCTCCGGACGGAGGGGTTTTCGGGCTTTCTCGTCGAGCTGCTGATCCTCGAACACGGCGGCTTCCGCCCACTTGTCGAGGCCGCTGCCGACTGGCAGCCGCCGGTCCGGTCCGACCCCGAAGACCACGGAACGGCGACGTTCGACGACCCGCTGGTAGTGATCGATCCGACCGACCCCGGGCGCAACGTCGCGGCTGTCCTCTCGGCGGCGAACCTCGCGCGGTTCCAGCACTTCGCCCGCGAACTGCTCGCCAATCCCCACGAGGGGCTGTTCGAGCCCGACCCGCCCGAGCCGCTCGCCGCCACAGCGGTCCGCGAAGGGTTCGAGCGCCGGGGCACGACACCGGTCGCCGTCCGCTTCGACGCGCCGGAGGTCGTCGAGGACCAGCTGTGGCCCCAGCTCGAGCGCTCGCGCGCAGGGGTGGCCGATGAACTCGGCCGCCGCGGCTTCGACGTGCTCCGGAGCGACGCCTTCGCCCAAGAAGGCGGGGATGCCACACTACTGTGCGAACTCGCCGTCGCCGAGCGCCCGCGCGTCGAGCGCCACGAGGGACCGCCGCTCGGCGTTCGGGAGCACGCCGAGGGGTTCTACGAAACCTATGCCGACAGCGACGCATTCGGCCCGTTCGTCGACGGCGACCGGTACGTCGTCGAACGGGACCGCGAGTATACCACCGCCGCCGATTTTCTCGACAGCGACGCCATCCTGGACGTGGCGCTCGGTGCACACGTCGAGACGGCACTCGAGGACGGCTACGACCTGCTGGTCGGCGACGAGGTGGCGACGCTCGCAGACACCTTCGGGGAGGAACTTGCCCGCTTTCTCGATCCGACTGTCCGCGGGTTGTGATACTGTCACGACGAGACCGAGTGGTTCCCGCAGCGACCGAAGGGAGCGAGGAAACCCGAGGGAGTAAAAAGAAGTGTCCCCACACCTTATGAGCCTTCGTGAGCACCCGTACGGCAGCCCTCGACGCAGTCATCTTCGGTGTCGACATACAGAGTGGGGACGTACGCGGGGATTCGCCTTCCTACGCGCTGGTAGTTTTCGACGACGAGGGGGTCGAACGCGACGTCGTGAGCTATTGGAAACTCCGGCGGCGCATCGACGAGGAGAAGCCGGCACTTCTGGCGACCGACAACATGTACGAGTTAGCGGAGGACAAGGACGGCCCGAACCGCTCTCGCGGGTTGCCTCCCGTCACGGCGTTCCCCACGGGAAGGACCCGATGCAGGAGGCCGAGGCGGCGGCCCGGCTGGCCGCCGTGAACGTCGGACAGGTGGTGACGGCCTTTACCGACACCACCGAGGTGAAAATCTCTCGGGGGCGATCGACGGGCGGCGGCGGCTGGAGCGAGGACCGCCTCACGCGGCGCATCCACGGGTCAGTCAAACGCCGCGCCCGGACCGTCGAGTCCGAACTACAGGAGGCTGGCCTGGAGTACGAGCGGGACGTGACCGAGAAGTACGGCGGCTTCTCGAATGCCGTCTTCACCGTCGAGGCACGGCCCGACGAGATACCGGTGTCGGCCGAACGATCCGGAGACACCCGGGTAGAAATCGAGCGCAAGCGACGGGACGGCATCGAGTTCCGGCCGCTCGCAAAGCGCCGGGAACACGTCATCGTCGGGATCGACCCCGGCACGACAACCGCGGCAGCCGTCCTCGGGCTGGAGGGGAAGGTGCTCGACGTGCTGAGCACGCGGACAGCGGACACGGCGGCAGTCATCGAGTGGGTCGTCGAGCGCGGCCGGCCGCTGCTCGTCGCGGCGGACGTGACACCGATGCCTGAAACCGTCGAGAAGATCCGGCGGAGCTTCGACGCCGCCGGCTGGACCCCCGACCGCGACCTGCCGGTCGACGTAAAGAAACACCGGACCCGCGAGGTCGGCTACGACAATGACCACGAGCGCGACGCCATTGCCGCCGCCTTCGGCGCCTTCGACGCCCACAAAGACCAGTTCGAGCGGGTGGCGGCGAAGGTCCCCCCGCGCCAGGACCTCGGGCCGGTGCTCGCGCGGGTGGTCGCC
>PXQK01000182.1:5078-5764 GCA_003022085.1 Halobacteriales archaeon QH_10_65_19
CGCCGCGAGGAGCGCCGCGAGGCACGGGAACGCCGCGAGGTGACCCGCCTGAAGCGTGAGACCGACCGACTGGAGCGCGAACTGGAGAGCGAGCGCGAGACTGTCGACGAACTCGAGGGCAAACTCGAGCGGCTGAAGGCGCTCTGGAAGCTCGACCACTCGGATTTCGCAGACGTTGCCGAGAAGCGCGCCGGACTGGTCCCGGTGAAAGTCGTCGAGCAGTTCACGACCGACGCCATCGAGTCGGCCGACGAGCGGTTCGGCCTCGCTGAAGACGACGTTGTCCTCCTCCGGGACGCCAGCGGTGCCGGCCGCTCGACCGCACAGCGGCTGGCAGAGGTCGATCCCGAGGTTGTCCTCCGGAACGGCCAGCTCTCGGACATGGCCGACCGCGTGCTGTTCGAGCACGATGTGCCAGTCGCCCCCGCCGACCTGGTGACCGTCCAGGAGGTCGACGAACTCGCGGTCGCCCGCGAGTCCGAAATCGAGGAAGCGATCGTCGACTGGGAGGAGCGGGCACTCGAGCGCGAGCGCCAGCAGAGCGCCGAAATGGTCGACCGCCTGATCAGCGAACACCGCGCGGACCGTTCGGAGCCGTCCTGAATCACGTCCGACAGTATCACTCCACTTCCCACGCACTGTTTCGCCGGGTGTAATGGCCGGTCCAACCCCGAACGTGCGGGTGG
>PXQK01000154.1 GCA_003022085.1 Halobacteriales archaeon QH_10_65_19
TACCTCCTGAAAACTGCAGGGAGCAGGATTTGAACCTGCGGACCCCTACGGGACAGCGCCCTGAACGCTGCGCCGTTGGCCTGACTTGGCTATCCCTGCCTGTGTGTATCGGTTGTGGCGACCCCCTCAAACTCCTTTCGGTCTGTCGGACCCGTCCGCTCTCCGGCCGGGTGCGAGCGCTCTGAGGGGGGGGATCGGTCATAGCTGGACTGTCTCTTTGAGTTCCACCGCACGGTCCTCGAGGCTGTTAACGGCCTGGACGACCAGGTCGTCCACGCTGAACGAGCCGTCGGTTTCGACGTCGAACACGAATGCGTTCTCGACGTCGTGGACCTCTAGGTCCTTGCCCGGGTAGCGCTTCGAGAGGTCGTTGTCGAACGTTTCGGTTGCGACGAGTGCGCCGTTCTCCGGGTCACTGCCGTTCGTGGCGACGGCGTGCTCGGCGGCCTGTTCCTCGATGACACCACGGAGGATCCGGGGTTCGTCGTCGCCGAACTCGCTTCTGTCGCCGACGGCCTCGACCCGCTGGAGGTGGCGGTAGCCGACCGCCACGCCGCCCTGGTGTTTGGCGTGCTCGCGGCCGACGTCGAGGACCGCCTCGGCCTCGATTTCGAGGCGCTGGCCCTGCTTGAGGTCGATGATTGGGACGTTCTCGTCGGCCGGCCCGACCATCCCGTCGGCCGAGACGAGGTCCCCCGAGTAGGCTGTGTTGGGACCCTCGACGTCGAGCGACAGCGTCACCGTGTCGCCGATCTCGAACTCGCCCGGCGGGGTCGACAGCGGAACCAGCCCCAGCCGGAGCCCGATCTGCTCGTCGAACATCACGCTCGAGTTCTCGATAACGCGGACGGTGTCGATGCTGAGCGTCGGGACGTCCGCGATCATCGCCCGGCGGATGCCGTTGGCGAACGCGGGTGTGATCGGCCGGGCGACGAAGCGCGCTTCGCGGTCGCCGCGGTCGACGAACTGGACCTCGTACTCCTCCATGGTTAGAAGCCCGAGTTCTTCGGCCCGCGGGTGCCGTCGTGGGGGATCGGTGTGACATCCTCGATGCGGCCGATCTCCAGGCCAGCACGGGCCAGCGCGCGGATCGTCGCCTGCGCGCCCGGCCCGGGGTTGGTCTGCTGGTTCCCGCCGGGTCCACGGACGCGGACGTGGACGCCCTCGATACCCTGGGCCTGGACGTTCTCGGCGACCTCCTCGGCCATCTGCATGGCGGCGTACGGCGATGCCTCGTCGCGGTTCTGCTTGACGACCGTCCCGCCGCTGGACTTGGCGAGTGTCTCCGCGCCGGTCTGGTCGGTGATGGTGATAATCGTGTTGTTGAACGATGCGTGCACATGGGCAACGCCCCATCTGTCGTCGTCGGCCATTTACTGGTCCTCCGCTCGTTCGGGGTGGAGTTCGTCCGTCAGCGGCGAGGCGCTGTCGAACTCGATAGCGCCCTCCTCGGACCGTCTGTAGCCGTCGCTCCAGTATGTCGGTCACCGAAAGCGCCAGCACGTCGTCAAGTGAATCCCCCTCGTTGAGGACGCCGATCCGCTTGAGACGGGTCACGAACTCCTGGCCCTCGCGCTCGGCGACGTCAGTGTCGCCGCCCGCGCCGCCGATCAGGTCCCGGGCCTCCCGGCGGTACTGCCGTAGGCGCGACTGAGCGCGCCAGAGCTCCTCTTTGTTCTTCAGGCCGTACTTCCCGACCAGCCCCGTCTCCTCGGCGATACGCTCGCCCTGGAAGGGGTGGTTCGGCGTCTCGTAGAACTTGGTGTTGCTGCCGAGTGTCATTACTCTTCCTCCGCCGCCTCCTCGGCGGCCTCCTCCTGGATCGCCTCTACGTTGACGCCGATTGTGCCCTCGGTCCGCCCGGTGGACTTGGTCCGCTGGCCGCGGACTTTCTGCCCGCGCTTGTGACGGATGCCTTTGTAGGAGTCGATCATCTTCATGCGGTTGATGTCCTCTCGGCGCGTCAGCTCCAGGTCGTTCCCGGTCTCGTGGGTGGTCTCGCCGGTGAAGAAGTCGTTCCGGTGGTTCGAGAGCCACTCCGGGACGTCGCCGGCGAAGCCCTCGACGAGGTCGACCACCTCGTCGATCGCTTCCTGGTCCAGCGCACCGAACGTCGCGGTGCGTTCGACGCCCGCCTCCGCGGCGATGAGTCGCGCTGCGCGCCGCCCGATACCGTTCATATCTGTCAGCGACCGTTCGACGGACTTCGTGCCGTCGAGGTCGGTCTGTCCGATACGGACGAAGTACTGGATGTCCTCGTCCTCGTCCTCGTCCGCCTCGTTGGGTTCTTCTGCACTCATATCTGGGATGGTGTGATGCACGTCGTGGCGGGGATTCGAACCCCGGAGGCAGTACGCCACATGGTTAGCAACCATGCGCCTTGGGCCGCTTGGCTACCACGACACGTGGCTCACTGGTACTCGTCGCCCACTCGGCGTGGACTCGGGGCGCTGCACCCCTACACGATTCTATCAGTATCTCCCTCCCGGCAGTATTTAAACACAACGAAAGGAACCCGGTGCTGAAAATAATCACGCACGACCGTATCAGGACCGATCGACGTCATCGAGCATCAGCTTTCGGAGGACGTCGCCGTACGCCGGCCGCGTGACCAGGACGCCGATCAGGACGCCGACGATGGTGACGATGGCGAACCCGCGCAGCTGTCCCAGCGACAGGATGAACAGCGGGCTCATCGCGACGATGGTCGTGACCGCAGCCATCCCGATGATCCAGAACGCTTTCCGGAACCGGCTCTGGAAAATCCGGCCGGTCTCGACTTTCTCCTTCCGCTGGAGGATTTCGTCGGCCATGATTATCAGGTCGTCGAGCCCGGTCCCGATCACGGCGATCAGCCCGGCGATGTGCGAGAGGTCCAGCGCCATCCCGATCGCGGACGCGAACCCGAGCAGGAGGAACACCTCGGCGCTTGCGGTCACCAGCATCGGGATCGCCACGCGGACGTCCCTGTACCAGTAGTAGACGACGATGCAGACCGCGAGCCAGGCAGCGAGCCCGGTCAGCAGCGAGAGCGGTTTGAACGACTGGGCGAGGCTGGGCGAGATGAAGTTCTCCGACTCGATGCGGAAGTCGGTCGGCAGCGCGCCAGCCCGGAGGTCGATCTCCACGTCCTCGGCGCCGTCGAGGGTGCGCATCTGGATCACGAAGCTCGGGTCGTTGACGAACGTCCCGCTGTTGATCTCCTCGGCCAGACGGCCCCCGAGTCCGACACCTTCGGTGATGTTGTCGTCGACGACCGTGTACAGACAGTACTCGTTGGGGTCCGGTTCGTCGGTCTCCGGGTTGAAGTCACACTGCTGGATGCCGGTGGTGCTGAACCCCCACTCCTGCATTTTCTCCTGGTAGCGCTGGCCGGCCTCGTCGGTCAGCGTCACCGGCACGTGTGGGCCGAGCTGGGAGGTGGTCTGTGCGGCCTGGATGCGCCGAAAGTCGCCCTGGGTCAACAGCGGCTCCATCGCGAGCTCCGTCCCGTTCCCGGTCTGACGGGGGAACCCCGCGACGATCTGGACCCGCCCCGGGTCGCCGATCAGCTCTCTGACCTCCTGGCGGGTGGCGCCGGGCACCTCGACGACGATGAAATCCCCGCCGCCGGCCTGACTGACCGTCCGGACGTTGGCTCCGGAGAGCCCAGTCTGGTCGATCCGGTTGCTGATCGTATCGACTGCCGTGTCGCGCGTCTCCGACGTGGTGCCCTCGCGGATCTGGTCGGACGAGACGTCGAGCCCGGCCTGCCCGAGGGCGCTCGCGAACGCCTCCTCGGTCACGTTCGCGCTGTACACCTCGACGGTACGGGGACCGTCGGGCTCCCGCGGCCGGGCGGTGACGTCCAGCGGCTCGAGACCGAGCTCCTCTGCAACCGTCGATTCGACTGACGCCTGATTCGAGGACGAGAGGCCGGAGACGTCCTCGGCGGTCAGCCCGACGAGCTGACCCCGGACCCGCGTTCCGCCCGAGAGATCCAGCCCGTACTTGAGGTTCGTCGGATCGGTGATCTGGTTCCCGGTGTCGACGTTCGATCCCTCGGTCTCGGCGCCCAGCGGTCCGAACAGCGCGAGCGCGGCGACGAGACAGAGCACGACGAGCATCAGGATCCGCCAGTTGTCGCGCACGTCGATCATCGCGCGACCCCCTCGTACTTGTACCAGCGGAGCAGGCTCAGGTTGAGCATATAGGTGTTCAGCAGGTCGGTGGTCAGTCCAAACACGAGCACCAGCGCGATCTCGTTCAGAAGGTTGATGCCGAACAGCCAGGCGACGACGGCCATCGTCGTCATCGCCGCGATCGACGTGATTGTCATCGAGACGCCAGTCCGCATCGCCCGGAACGTGCTCTCGTAGAAGTCCCCGTGGCGTCTGAGGATGTGGTTGTTCAGCAGAATATCGGAGTCGACGCTGTACCCGATGAGCATCAGGAGCGCAGCGACGGCCCCGAGCGTCAGGTCGATCCCGAGGAGGTTCATCAGCGCCAGCGGGACCATGATGTCAGAAAACGCTGAGGCAACAATCGCCAGGCTCGGAATGAACGTCCGGAAGATGATCGCGATGAGGATGCTCATCCCGACAAAGGCAATGGCAAGTCCGAGAAGCGCCTGCCCCTGGGCTTCCGACCCGAAGTCCGCCGACCGGCTCTCTACGCTCAACACGTCGTACCCCGCCTCCTCGGCCAGTTCCTCGACACGCTCAGTGTCTGCCTCCGGGCCGAGGACCACCTCGTGTTCGTTGCCGACGCTGCGGAGGCTCTCCACCTCCACGCCGGAGAACGTCTCCTCGATGTCGGCGTCCGAGGCTCCACCTGCGTCGAAGCGGATCTCGCTGCCCCCGGTGAACTCGATCCCGAGATCGACAGGCGTCCCCGTGAGCACGTACGCGCCGGCGATGATCAGCAACGCGACGGCGAGAATCGCCAGCGGAACCGCCGCAAGCTGACGGTTCGAGTAGTTGTCGTAGGGAACCCGTTCGACATCGAGACGTGCCATAGGGGTGCATCTGAGAGCATCCCGAATAAGCCTTTCTTATCCGACGTCGGTCGCCTGTCGGGTAGCCTGGCCGTCGCCAGCGGTGGCACCCGGCGTCACTCGCCCTCGACCGGATGGCGCGGCGCGCGCCAGGGCACACAGTCACACCAATCAGTATAAGACGAGACGTCCCCAACTGAGCGTATGACCGAGACCGCAACCAGAGTCGTCGTCTCCTACCCGGCAGACCTCTCGCTGTGGGGACAGGACATCGTGGAGGATACACCGTTCCGGGCGTATCTGCGCAAGGCCCACGACAGCGTTGCGGCCGGCGACCGCTGGGAGGAGTTCGTGGGCGTCGGCTGCTGTGGCAGCGCACTGGACGTGCCGCTCCGTGTCGAATCCGTCGAGGGCGGGGAACAACTCGGCGAAGACACCGAGTTCGAGTTCGCCGAACGCGAGGCCTGTGACAT
>PXQK01000155.1 GCA_003022085.1 Halobacteriales archaeon QH_10_65_19
CATCAGGCGATCCATCATCCTCGATGACCGTCGACCTGTCTCCGAGGTCGTCATCAGGCGATCCATCGTCCTCGATGACCGTCGACCTGTCTCCGAGGTCGTCATCAGGCGACCCATCGTCTTCGATGACTGTCCCCTGTTTTTCGACGCCAGCAGTCGACGGGGAAGCATCCGCACCGCTGTCAGTCGTATCCTCCGCCGGGTGATCCGCATCGGCCAGTTCCTCCTCGTCGAACTCCTCGTCGAACGAGGGATCGAAGTCGTCGCCGACCGGTTCGAACACGTTCGTGTCCCCGGAGACGCCCATCTCGTCGGCGGACTCGGGGGTCCAGATTTCCTCCCTCTCGGTGGGTGCGCTCTCGACGTCGGTCGCCGCAACGCCGGTCTGGATAGCGGTCGACGCGTCCTGGAGGCGCTCGGGGTCGACGTCGACGGCAGGGTCGCGCTGGAGACGCCGGAGGCGATCGGACGTCTCCGCGGCTGGTTCGACAATTTCGGGCTCCCTGTCGGCAACGGTCGCAATCAGCCGCGCGGCGTGCTTCCTGACGACCGAGGAGTCGTCGTCGAGGCGCCCGATGATCCGGTGGATGTCGTCCTCGATCGCGGCGGGGACCGCCGCACAGACGTTTCGCAGCGCGACCAGCGCGGAGGAGCGCACCCGCGGGCTGTCGTCGTCGGTCGCGACCACGAGGCGGTCGACGAACGGTACGACGGCGTCGGGGTGATATGCCGCGACGTCAGCGTCGACTGTTCGGCGGTCGTCGCGAGCGCGACCAGCGGGTCGATCAGGGGTTCGCCGCGGCCCGGGTCCAGCGCGACGGCGTCGGCGACGATGTCGACCGTCACCGCGCTGACTGTCCCGCCCCTGACCATGAACGGCACCGAGCGGGCGTCGACCGGCGTCCGGTTCTGCAACCCGGCCGCCAGCGCCGGAAGTATCTCGACACCCGCTTCCGGGGACGCGTCGACGACCTCCGCGAGCGTGACGGCCGCCAGCACGCCACGCCGGCCCTCCGCGTCGAGGTTGGCGGCCAGCCCCTCGACGAACTCCTCGGCGGCCCCGTCCACATCCTCGACGATCGCGACGACGGCCTCGAGACAGGCGAGGCGCACATCGGAACTGTCGTGTGTCAGCCCTCGCCGGATCGCCGCCCTGACCGACTCCCGTCGGGCGATACTTCGCGAGCCCGCGACGAGGGAGGAGAGCAGCTCCGCCGCCGGCTGTGCCACCAGCGGCCCGGCGTCGCCGACGTAGGCGGCGACCGTCGAGGAGGCGGTCGGGTGGCTGATCAACCGGTCGGCGTCCATTGTGGACAGCGCCCGGAGGACGGCGGCCTCCGGCCGGCCGGGGGCGTCCTGGTTCTCTTCGAGGTGCAACACCAGCCGGTCGCGAAGCGCATCGCCCCGGTCCGGGCCGAACCTGAGCAGCGCCGCGATCGCTTCTGCACCCATCCACCGGACAGCGGGGGACTCGTCCTCGAGAAGCGCGGCCAGCCGGTCAGTCTCAATCCGGTCGGTGTGCCGGTCCAGTGACGACCTGACCACGTGGGCCGCCAGGTACCGGGTACCGGCGTTCCCGCTGTCGAGGTGGTCGAGAGCAACGGCGACGCGCGTCCCGTCGGCGTCCGCGCGCTCGCCAGTGACGGCGAGGGCAGCCGTCAACCCGTCTCCCTGGCTTCCGCCCCCCGACAGCCTGAGCAGGTGTCCCAGGACGTTCTGGAGAGCGGGCTCTCTTGGGTCTCTGCTCTCCACCTGGACGCCGGTGTACCACAGCGTTGCGAAGTACTCCACAACAGCGTCACGGACCATCCGGTCCTGGGGGTTGTCCTCGGCGGTACCGGCGAGTTCGTCGACGTGCTGCTCCGCCAGCCGATCGGACGGGACCGTCCGGCTCGTGGAGAGTTCGAGTGTATAGATCCGCGCGGCCGATTCGGCCGCGAGTATCCGCGTGCGACCGTCCTCGCTGTCGAGATACCCGACAACCCGTTCCGGCGTCCCGGCCTCGACCAGCCGGTCGTACGTCCCTGGTGGCTGGCTGTAGCTGAGCGCTGTTGCGAGTCCCCGTACCCCCGAGCGGACGACGGCCCGGTCGTCGCTCCTGAGCGCGTCGCTGAACACGTCGAGTGCGTCGTCCTGCCTGTACGCCGAGGCCTGCACGGAGCTCGCCAATCCGTCGACAGCGGCCGCACGGAGGCTGTTGTCACGGGCGTCGCTGTGGACGAACAGCCGGTCGGTCGTCGCCTCGTCGAACGCGTCCCAGTCGGCCTCGATTCGATCGACGTACGCGGAGATGTTCCTGATCTCGTACTGGCCGCCCAGCCGGTTGCCGGCGTAGGCTGCCGGGATCCCAGCCACTGGATAGCTCAGTAGCAGCGTCGGAACGCCCGCGTCCGCCGGAACGACCGGCCCGAGGGCGACCAGCCCGGCTGCTCCGACCCCGAGGCCGACGACGACTGCGTCGACGTGCCGGGCGACCCACTCCGATGCGGCCTCGACCCCTGTCGTCGTTCGGGCCAGCACGTTGGCGCCGACCAGCACCGACAACACGACCGCAGCGAGCAGCCGCCGCTCCCCGAGCGGCTCGGTGCCGATCGTCGCGGCGATCCCGATCGCGTACAGCAGGTATACCGCGACCGGCACCACGACGTTCAGCTGGTGGGAGCGCCGCGACGGGGAGAGGAGACCGCGGTACCCCAGCACCTCGGGCACGGTCGCGTCGGGGTACTTCCACCGCTGGACCGCCAGATACGAGCCGACGACGACCGCCGTCGTCCCGATGCTGCCGACCAGCACCGGCTCGAAGGCGTCGCCCAGCACGACCCCGAACGCGGGTGCCAGATCGGGGGAGAGATCCAACTGTGCCGCCGTCTGCTCGACGACGGGCTGCCAGATGTCGTAGATCGGACCGGCGTTGAGCACCGCGATCCAGAGCAGGACGACCGGCAGCCGCGCGAGGCCGTCCCAGAGCGTCGCGCGGACCGCTGCCGCGTCGGTGTTGACGCCGACGAGCAGCCGCTTGCGGAACTGCAGGCCGACGTAGGACGCAGCTACGACTGGGATCAGGACGACGACCCAGGCCAGCAGGAGCGTCGGCTCCTCTATGAACGCGTTGACGTCCGTGAACTCGACTGCTGGAAGCGAGAGAAAGCCGCCGAGAGTCCACTCCTCGCTGAACGCCGTCTCGATTGCGAGCAACGTTCCGACAGTGGCGGCGGCAAATCCCAACAGCCCGTACTCGAGCCGGTCGTGCCGGACCGAGAGATCCTCGCCGGTGTACACGCCGACCCGCCTCGTGTAGTACCGGAACATGTAGGCGAGATAGCCGACCCCAAAAACCGCGACGACGGGCTGCCAGGGGTAGAATACTGCGGCGAGCGTCAGCAGGAAGACCACCACGAGACTCTTGAGCGCGCGAAACTCGACTGCCCGGTCCTGCAGATGCGAGTCCGACGGATCTGTTGGGTACATCAGAACACCTGTCCCCCGCTACCGTCCCTGGTTTGTGCTGGCAGTGGCACGTGTTAGTTCACCACAGGTTGCTGTGACAAATGGAGAATTGTATGGAGAGTCATATAAAAATACCTACGAGCGCCGTCGGCCGGCTGCTTACCTGAAGAGGCCGCCGAAGATGCCGGAGTCCTCCTCCTCGTCAGCTCCGGCCTCCTCGTCAGGTACAAACCACTCCTCGTCGAAGACGCGGTCCAGGTCCGTACCGGATACCCCTTCGAAGAACACGGGGCGGAGGGAGGCAGTCAACTGCCGGTAGGCATCCGCCGCGACGCTGTCGGGAGCGTTGACGACCAGCGGCTCGTTGTCCGCCGCGTCAACGTCTGCGGGGACGACGCCAAGTAGCGGAGACTCCAGCTGGTCGGCAATCGCAGGCACGTCGGTGTCCCGGGTGGCACGGGTGACAAGCGTCCCAATGACCGTCCCGTCGACGCGGTCAGCGAGTTCGGCGGTCTTCACCGTGTCACCCACCGCGACCTCGTCGGGCGTCGTGACGAGGAGCACGCCGTCGGCCAGCCCGAGCGGGACCGCCGTCTCGTGGCTGAGGCCCGCTCCGGTGTCGACCAGGACGAGGTCGTAGGTTTCGCGCAGTGTCGTCAGCACCGTCCGGAGTTCCGCGGGGTCGGCCTCCGCGAACGCCTCGAGGCTCTGCTCGCCGGGGAGGGCCGTGATCCCGCCGTCCGCGTCTGTCACCGCGGCTTTGACTGTCGAGTTGCCCGCGAGAACGTCGTGAATGCTCTCGTCGTACTCCACGCCGAGCATCTCCCCCAGGTTCGCCATCCCGAGGTCAGCGTCGACGATGACGGCGTCGTACTCGCCTGCCTCCTGAAGAACAGCCGCAGTGTTGATCGCTGTTGTGGTCTTGCCGACACCACCCTTTCCGCCCGCAATCGTACAGACGTACCCCGACATTTTTCGAATACGTAGCATCAAAACGTGGCGGCAATATAAACCCATCTGTCCGCACCTCCGGGGAGTTCTGGCGGCACCGCCTTTTCGTGTCGCGCCAGCAGCCGGCGGAGGTCAACAGGTACTTACACTACTCTCGACAACTACGGGGTAATGAGTGAGACCGATCAGGAGCAAAGCGACAGACAACGATACGAGTTCCGGAAGGTTATCGAGGAACTGAAGGATTACCGGGGCTCGGGGGATGTCGTCGCTCACGTCACAGAGGAACACTCCGAGGCCAGCAACATCAAATCCAAGGACACGCGGACGAACGTCCAGGACGCACTGAAAAGCATCAAGGACCGGCTGAAGTACTACGACACGACGCCGCCGGAAAACGGAATGGTGCTGTTCTCGGGTGCCGTCGATTCGGGCGGCGGGCGCACCGAAATGATCACCCGGGTGCTGGAGAACCCGCCACAGCCGATCCAGTCGTTCCGGTACCACTGCGACGCGGAGTTTCTCACCGAACCCTTAGAGGAGATGCTCACTGACAAGGGCCTCTTTGGCCTGATCGTGCTCGACCGGCGCGAGGCCAACGTCGGCTGGCTGCGCGGCAAGCGCGTCGATCCGGTCAAGTCCGCGACGTCGCTGGTCCCCGGGAAGCAGCGCAAAGGCGGTCAGTCCGCCCAGCGGTTCGCCCGTCTCCGCCTCGAAGCCATCGACAACTTCTACCAGGAGGTTGCCGGGATGGCAAACGACCTGTTCGTCCCCGAGCGCCACGAGATGGACGGGGTTCTCGTCGGCGGCCCCTCCCCCACAAAAGACGAGTTTCTCGACGGCGACTACCTCCACCACGAGCTCCGGGATATGGTACTCGGGAAGTTCGACGTCGCCTACACCGACGAGTCGGGGCTGTACGACCTGGTCGACGAGGCCAGCGAAGTGCTCGCCGAGCGAGAGATCCTCCAGGACAAGGAGGTGATGGAGGAGTTCTTTCGGGAGCTCCACGACGGCGAGAAGGCAACCTACGGGTTCGAGCCGACCTACGAGAACCTCGTCATGGGGTCGGTCGACCGCCTGCTGATCAGCGAGGACCTCCGGAAGGACGTCGTCGTCTACGAGTGCAGCGGAGGCCACGAGGAACGCGAATTCATCGACGCCGGGGAGGCGGCCCCCGAACACACCTGCTCGCGCTGTGGCGAAACCGGCAAGAAGGGCGAGCGCGAGGACGCAATCGACTACCTCATGGAGCTCGCCGATCAGCGGGGTACCGAGACCGTCTTCGTCTCGACGGACTTCGAGAAGGGCGAACAGCTGCTGACCGCGTTCGGCGGCGTCGCCGGCCTGTTGCGGTACTCGACCGGCGTGTGATTTGCAGGGAGCCATACAGTTTTGTGCGCGGCGGAGGAACTCCGGGACATGACACTTGACCCCGTCCACGTGGACGGCATCGCGGAGCTCGCGGGCCGGGTCACGGAACGCGTCGACGACAGCGACCACGCAGAACTCGCCGACCGGGCGTGGACGGAGTTTCTGGATCCGCTTTACGACGACTCGGGGGAGAAGGTGCTCGAACCGCTCGGCGGGCACCGGCGCCGGAAGGTCCCCATCGACGACGTCGCCCTCGAATCGCGGCCGTTCCCGACACAGCACGGGCTGGACGCGGGCACGATCAACCCGACGACGTTCAAAAACGGGCTCGTTCTGGACGTCTCGCAGGCGGCGATGGCGTCGGTGCCCTCTAGCGTCGAACTGCACCGTGCACGGACAATCGTGATGACGGTCCACACGAACGACGAGACGCTCGATGTCCACGACGTGGACTGGCGGCTGGACGACGAGGGATACGCCCGGCGGCGGATCCTGCACGCCCCGCGGGTCGACCGGCACGAGCAGGCGGTCGTCCACGCCCTCGCGCTCTACCGCGCCGAGAGCGAGCACGCCCTCAAGCAGGTAGAGATTGTCGACGATCTCCTCGTCCTCGACGGGCCAATCTATCCGACAGGCCTACTGAGGTGGGTCGAGCGCGACCCACAGCTCAAGCGGCTCATTATCGAGGAGTCAGAGTTCGTCGAGGTGATCCACAACTACCTGGCGCTCGTGGAATCGTTCGTCGAGCACGGCGTGCCGATCGTCGGGTTTGTCAAAAACAGCGCCTCGAAGGCAGTCACGCGCGAACTCCGCCGGAAGACCGGCGCGCCCTGGGTCGACGACGAGGCGTTCTTCCGCCGCGTCCTCGAACGGCCCGACGAGCACGGCGACCCCCGAACCGACGCGCTGACGTTCACCGGCTGGTTCCGCTCCCGGGTCGGGACCGACGGTATGCTCGCCGACGGGACCATCTCGCTCGACAGGGACGCCAGCCTGGATGAACGCGACTACGAGGTCACCTTCCTCATCATCTACGACCCGCGTGACGACCTCGTGTACCGTGTCGAAGCGCCGTACGCCTTCACGCGCGATCCAGACCTCCGGTCGCAGCTGACCACGCACCTCCTCTCTGAGGTCGCCGCCGAGCGCGGGCCGCCGCTCGCGGTCGGCAAGGCTGACGAACTCGCACGGATCGACCGCCAGGGGAAACGGACGCTCCGGCGACGGATCGAACGCGAGTTCGAAACCAGCCGGCAGGAGAGCTACAACGACAGACGGTGGGGGGCGGCCGAGGGGCTGGACCTGGTGTGAACTGATACGGTCGTGCGTGACTCTGTACCAGAGGGAGACTACGTCTCCCAGGCAGTCGGGCTTGGCCCGACGACGCTATAGAGTCGCGCGTTGGGCGTTTCAGCCCGCGAGACTGCCGATACTTAGGACCCGGTGCTGAAAATAATCACGCACGACCGTATAAACGACTCCGGATGGATATCCCTGTTGCAGCCCTCGATGACGCCGAAGCGACGGCTCCCGGAGGAAGAGGGGGTCACGGGGGCCCGGTCTGGTCGGCCGCCGGGTCTTCGACGACCTCGACCTCGATCTCGGCCTCAGCGACATCGAGGCGGGCAAACTGCGTTCGGACGTGCTCTCTGGCCGCCTCGATCGCCCTGTCGAGCGATTCGAAGCCGCGTGGCATCGGGGATTTGAAGGCGATCTGGATCTCGCGGCCGTCGATACACTGGGTGTTCCCGCCGCTGTCGACCTCGTAGAACTCGTCGCA
>PXQK01000156.1 GCA_003022085.1 Halobacteriales archaeon QH_10_65_19
AGATAAGAGACTGCCGTCTTTCTCGGTGACGACGTCCAGCACCTCCAAACCGCACTCCAACGACTGGACTCCAGTTTCAACATGGCGGTCGCACGGAGTCCCCTTCCTCACGGAGCGACTGGGGGGAGCGAGCAGGGAGGGCAAGAGCACGTGCGAACGTTCAGAACCGAGCGCGACAAACGCCTGACTGTCCATGACGGGCCACAGACAGCCCATGAGGGCTGGCGTGCCAACGAGGCCACGGTGCGTTTCTCGGCATGGACGGGTCGCGGTCAACCGGCCCCGGAGTCGGGTCCGTCGAAGCGAGCGTGACGCCACGTGCCTCTCCGCTCCCCGGTGTCCACCGGGGATAGAGTGGAGGACACCGACAATTAAATTGCCGCTGGCGTCTGGCCCTGCGCCACAAGCCGACTTCGAGCGGGTGTGCTCCACCCGACGAGCCGGCGTGCAAGCCCCGCCCTCAACGAGCGCGTCAGCGCGAGTAGGGCGGGGTAGTTGACGGACTCTTGACTTTCTCCACACGGCTGAATCCGATGGGCTTTCGCCTCGCTACCGCTGTAACACGTCCATTTCACTTCCCTCGGATTGAGGACTGTTGGCGTCGAGTGTCCGGTAACTCAATCGCCGAAACCACTCTGGAAACACTGGGGTCCTTTTCGCCGATACGCACCACACGGTGCTCACAGTACCCCTACCTCTGCAACACGGGATGGGGTGACGTCACGACCAATCCAACCCTGCCGGCGTGCGAGCCTCGCCACGTGACAGAAAGGCGAGGCAGGCTGATGGCACGGCCCGTGTCCGCCCGCCGTCACATGGTGGACGGTCCTCCGATGCGGTATCGGACGCTGCGCACGGAGATACCGCGTCCCTGTCGGGACATTGAACCCGCCACACCCCTTGCGGGGCTCACGTACCGAGTACGAACCGGAGTACGCCCACGCGGCGGAATCGTGCCCCCGTCGGACGCACGGAACGACACACCGGCTTTCTCGGGGTGTCTGCCTGTGCGATCCCGAACGTGCGGATGGGGAAACCTCGGCGTCGATCTGGACGGCCCTGCCGTCGGTAATGCGCCACCGTCCGCTCGGGATCTGCTCGAGTGTCAGCTCCAGTTCGCTGTCCTCGTACAGGAGGTCAATCGCCGCCTGCTCGTTCTCGTTGTCGATCGCGTCGACGTACTGGTCGACCGAGGGCCGTCTTGGAAAGCAGCGTCGCCCCACGGGTCGTCCCGTTGCCGGTACGGACAACGCTTAACCGGTTCTCGCCCAACGCCCGGGTATGCAGATCGCACTCCTCGGCGGAACCGGTGACATCGGCGAAGGGATCGCGCTCAGAGTGGCACGCGACACCGATCACGCGGTCGTCGTCGGCTCGCGCGACCCCGACAAAGCCGCGACTGTGGCGTCGGGCTACTCCGACACCCTCGCGGACCACGGGATCGACGCGGCCGTCGAGGGTGTGGCCAACCCCGACGCCGCCGCGGGGGCCGACGTGGTCGTGCTCGCGGTGCCAGCGTACTACCTCGCGGACACGATCGAGGCCGTCGCCGACGCGCTCGGTAACGCCGTACTCGTCTCGCCGGCGGTCGGGATGCAACGCGACGAGGACGGGATGCACTACAACCCCCCCGGCGTGGGCAGCGTGACAGAACTCGCCGCGAGCAGCGCCCCCGACGGCGTCCCGGTCGTCGGCGCGTTCCACAACCTCGCTGCCGGCCGCCTCGGCGACCTCGACGCGGACCTCGACTGGGACGTGCCGGTCGTCGGCGACGACGACGCGGCGAAAGACACTGTCACCGACCTCCTCGCAGGGATCGAGGGACTCCGTCCACTCGACGCCGGCGGCCTCGCCAACGCCGCCGAGGTCGAGTCGCTCACGCCACTCCTGATCAACCTCGCCGCCAACAACGAGGGGCTGCATGACCTCGGCGTGAAATTCTGGTAGGATACGGTCGGGGACCGTCCGGTGGTCGTCACTGTCGCGCCGGACGGCACACTCGCGGCATACGACCGCCGGCTGATAGGGTCGTGCGTGAGTTTCCGCGTGACGCACTGGCGTTCACCAGGAAGCGTCCGATCGGGCGGCCAGGAGAGGCCACCGATGCCAGCGCGAGCGACAGCTCTCTCCAGACCGCAACCGCACCGCATGAGGATGTTTTCCGCCTGGCGGGCGTGAAGACCGGAGACAACGGTTCTAGCATAAATTTGTTGTCTCAAACGGTAGGTAAATCAGGTAGCAGCGTTTCCATAGGTGATCATTTTCGAGTAGTGTATCATATATCAGCGTCTCAGCCCCCGAAACTGGGTATCTGTGACGGGCCGGCGGTAAAGAGTCACGCACGACCGTATCACAGTTCGTCGGTGATCAGGACGAACACGAAGACGACGATAAAGGCGAGACAGTAGCCCAGCAGGTGGACATAGACGTCGAGGACGCCGCCGTCGGCCACCGTCCGCTGGAAGCCGACAACGGGGTAGCCCACGAGCAGGCCGCCGCTGGCGCCGGCGAGTTCGACGTACCCCGGCCTATCGACCGCCGCCCTCGCACGTACGATGGTCGGGACGCCGGTCCGGGACACCGCAGCGCCGACGTACACCAGCCCAAGGGCGATCGCAGCGGCCGCGATTTCGAGCCGCGGGGCCCGGGAGGGCAGCGTCGTGAGCGCGATCAGGCCGGTCGTCACGAACAGCAACACCGGCGCGTCCCGCTCGTTGATCCCTGCCGCGAGGGTCGCACCGGCGTAACCCACCAGCAGGAAGCTCAGCAGGCCAACGAACCCGGCGTTGATCCCCGAGAACCCCAGCACCGTCCGCTGGGCGGGGAAGCTCAGCTGCGTGACCGACAGCGCGAACGGAAAGGCAGTCAGGAGCGTGACCCACATCGACCAGAACAGCTGGCGGCGCCCGCTCAGCGCGGCCAGCAGGTACGCCACCGGCGCCACGACAAGGTAGACTGCGAGGTTCCCCAGCAGGTGCCCGCTGTCGAGGTGCACGAAGTACGAGGTGTATGCGGTCAGAACCGTCGGGGACTCCCGCTCGAAGACGAACTGCTCGCGGGTGCCGGCCGGCAGCTGTGCGACGCCGACGAGAACCACCGGAACGGCCGCCAGGAGGAGGGCATCCAGGACCCGCGTCTCGCGGGACACGTCGGCGAGAAACCCCCTCTCGTCCCCACCCGCCATTGGGAGCCAGTTTTGACGGCCGGCGGTTAAAGCTACCGCCGGATCAGCTCAGGTTGGTCCGGAGGGCCGCGGCAACGCCGATGCCGATGAGGAGGAGCACGAGCAACAACAGCAACCATATTCCCGGGAACCCGCCGAGCAGCTGGCCGAGGCCGCCCCCGGTCGGGCCGCCCCCGGAGCCGCCGTCGGGACCCTGGAGCCCGGCTTCGGCTTCGGGCGTCGGGGTTGGCGTCGGCGTGCCGTCGTTCGTATTCTCCATGGCGGTCGAACCGTCGTCCACCGAGTTCTCGTCCGGCGTGGGCGTGCCCGGCGTCGGTGTGCTGTCGTCCGGCGTCGGCGTGGGCGTCACTTCACCCGGTGTCTCCCCGGGCTGCTCGTCGTCTGGCGTCTCCTCCGGATTCTCCTTCTCGGGCGTCGGGGTCGGCGTGGGATCCGGCTGTGAGGACGTTACGGCATCGGTCACGAACGTCTGCATCGTGCCGGTGTCAGCGGCCCGGTCGGTGTTCGCGACCGCGCGGAACTCGTACTCGGTGTCGGGCTCGAGGCTGTCCAGAGACTCGGAGAACGCTCCGGGTGACGCATGCGGGCTGCTATGCGTGCTCTTCCAGGTGCTGTCGCCACTTTTGCGGTACTTGAAGTGGACGGCCGCCGCGTCGCTGCCCTCGATCGCCGTCAGGTCGCCTTCGAGCGTCGCCGAGGAGGTGTCGACGCCGGTAGCGCCGGTTGTCTCGACCGCGAGGTTCGCCCCGTCGCGGAGCTTGGCGTGGACGGTGAAGTTCTCGATCTGCTCGACAACGTTGCCCCCGGTGGTGTCGATCAGAACGCTCACGCTCACGCTCTCGGTCATGCTCGACAGTGTCACGTTGTTCGACTCACCTTCGAGCGAGTCCGTTGGATCGTCACCCCCGTAGAACCTGGTTGACGCCGTCACCGGCGACGGCCTGGTTCTTCTCGGTCAGATTGAGCCGGATCTCGCCGTCGCTGTCGATATCCGCGTAGGCGCCGTTCGGGGTGTCGGCCGGCGACATGGTGATGTTCGGAATCTCCGACACTGGATCTGTACCGTCGTCGGTGCTGAACGGCGTTGCGGCTGTCGGGAACAGCAACGCTCCCGCGGCGAGGAGACCGACGATCGCCACTGCGACAAGCTTTCGGTTCATGTGTGCGTCTGTGCCTGTGATATATCGCCGCGGATCCGCGACGACCACGCGCCGCGCGCGGCAACTCCTGTTACCCCTTTCTTCTGGACAGACAGATATAGTATTATTTCGCCTGAGAGTGGTTCAGGCTCCGACTGATACGGTCGTTCGTGACTCTTTTCGGGACCGAGTCGCCATCTCGGCAGTATCACGCTTTGAAACATGTAGATTGTCCTGCTATGGCGGTAAATAATCACGAACGACCGTATGATACCTCATTCCGGACCACAATCACCGCTGATACTCGTGGATTACTCCCCCTGAAAGTCGGCAAAACGGAGAGCTGCGGGGATCGAGCGCCCTTCGAGCGGCCGACGATCCGGGCGTCGCGGTCACGTCACGTCGAGTGCAACAGTGCCTCGAACTTCTCGAGGGCTACTCTGGGGTATGAGTCGTCTTCGGCGTCGGGAATCTCGACCTCGTCACGGAGCTCGGTGAACTCCCTGCGGAGAGCCCCGTACTCCTCGCTGGACTCGAGCTGGGCGAAGGTCAGCTTCGATTCGAGCGTCGC
>PXQK01000157.1 GCA_003022085.1 Halobacteriales archaeon QH_10_65_19
CTACGTGGCGGTGCTAGAGGAGGAGGCCGAGACGATGCAACTGCTCTCGGGTGTCGCCCTCGCCGTGGCACTGCTCGCCGGCGGGGTCGCCGTCGCCGCAATCCACATCTACGAGTAACGGGGCTCCCGGCCGTGCCACTCCACAGGAACAGTCTGTAAGAGTTAATACTATGGCGTCCAAAGAAGTAGTAATGACAGAGCTCAGCGAGGAAGACCGGAAGATACTCGAGTACCTCCGGGAGAGTGTCTCGCGGGGAGAGAGCTACTTCCGCTCGAAGAACATCGCCGAGCAGCTCGGTCTCTCCTCGAAGCAGGTCGGCGCACGCCTCCCGAAGCTCGACGAGGCCGCCGACGAGGTCGAAATCGAAAAGTGGGGTCGGGCACGCTCGACGACCTGGCGCGTCACCCGCAGCTAAACGCTTTTCTCTCTCTCGCACAACAGACAACTATGACTGTCCGTGTCGAGAGGGTCGTGGAGGTTCCGGCACCGCGCGAGCAAGTCTGGGAGTTCATCTCCGATCACGGGAAACGTGCGGGCGCGATCAGCGTCGTCAAGGAGTTCGATGCCCACGACGACGGCCACGCGACCTGGTACGTAGCACTCCCGATCCCGTTCGTCGACCGCCGGGTGTCTTTCGAGACAAGAGAACGGGCGCGCGATCCGCCCCGATACGTCGAGTTCACCGGCTCCTCGAAGGTCGCCCACATCGTCGGGGAGCACGAACTCGAGGAGATCACCGGTGGGACGCGCCTGACGAACCGCTTCGTCGTCGACGGGAAGCTCCCTGGCGTCGAGCGCTTTTTCAGCCACAATCTCGGCGACGAACTGAACAACCTCGAGGCGGCGATCCGGGCAGACCTCGGGGTAACGGGGGGAGTATGAAGCTCGCGCTCGCTCAGCTCGAAATCGAGGGGGGTGCGACGAGAGATAACCGGAAGCGCGCGCTGACTGCGATCCGGAAGGCGGCGGACCGCGGGGCCGACCTCATCGCACTCCCCGAGATCTTCACGGTCGGCTACTTCGCGTTCGACAGCTACGCACGGGCCGCCGAGCCGCTGGACGGGCCGACTGTCGTGGAGATTCAGGAGACAGCAGCCGAACTCGGGATTGCGGTCCTTGCCGGCACGTTCGTCGAGGACCTCGCGGCGTCGGCCGCGCGGGGCTTCCAGACGCCGGCCGAGGACGGGTACGCCAACACCGCCGTGTTCGTCGACGACACCGGGGAGCGCTGTGGCGTCTACAGGAAGCGTCACCTGTTTGGCTACGGCTCCGCCGAGCAGGAACTGCTCGAACCGGGCGAGTCCACGGTCACGGTCGAGTACAGTGGGTTCACTGTCGGCGTCACGACCTGTTATGACCTGCGCTTCCCGGCGCTGTACCGCCAGCTTGTCGACGCCGGCGCGACACTGGTGCTCGTCCCGAGCGCCTGGCCGTACCCGCGGGTCGAACACTGGCGGATGCTCCCGCGTGCCCGTGCGGTGGAGAACCTGCTGTACGTCGCCACGATCAACGGCGTCGGCACGTTCGAGGAGTCGACGCTGCTCGGTCGCTCGGCGGTGTACGACCCCTGGGGGACCACCGTCGCCGGACTCGGCGACCAGCCGGGGCTCGTCACCGCAGCGGTCGACCCCGGAACGGTGACCGAGTACCGCGAGGAGTTCCCCGCGCTCGAGGACAGACGGCTGTAGCCCGCCCTCCGCCCCGTCTGCCGAGGTTTTAACAGGGATCACGCCCAATGTACAGGTGCCGGTTTAGACGCTTTTCACGTCGAAGCCGGCAAACAGGCTGCTCTCCCGGCCGCATGGAACGCTCAGTGGCGCCGGCTGGCTGCGTGGCTCTGTCCGGACAGCCACGTACCCGGACCGGATCTATCGCCCCGTCCCGGTCTCGCCTCCCCCTCTCGCCCCGACACCGCCGAGCTCCCACCCCGTGGACCGCAGGCACCTAGAGCTGTGCTCCTGTTGGTCAACTGGCCGGGACCGACGCGGCCGAGGTGGATGAAACGGTCGCAGGAACGACACCGTCCTGTGATGAGGAAGCTTATGCCGCCTGATCCACGGACCCCTAGATATGACTACGCGCGAGCCCTCCAGAAGAGCACTCCTCAGATACGGCGGCGTGGGGACGGCCGCCGTACTCGCCGGCTGTCTCTGGGGCGACAGCGGCGACGAGAACGGCAACGAACAAGACGGCAACGGACAGAACGGCACCGAGCAGGACGGCGAGAACGAGGGGTCGAACTACGCCGAGGCATTCGACCTGGCCGGTGACGGGGCGGCACTGTTCGAAGAGTGGCTCGTGCCGGGCAACCCGGTCGGGAGCCAGGACGGCGTCGTCACGGTGTTCGGGTACCGGGACTTCGAATCCGAGGACGCAGCAGCGATCGACTCGATGGATACCTACCGGTCGGAACTCGCCAGAACGTACGGCATCGACACGACGGACATTGCCGGGGAGCTGATCGTCGGCGACCCGAACAGCGCGAACAACCGCCAGATTCTTCTCGGTGAGTTCGACCCCAGCGCCGTGGTCGAGACGTTCGAGCAGGCCGGCACCGCAGAGCAGGTCGACGAGTACCGCGGGTACTCGGTGATCGAAGGTCAACAGCGAAAGGGTGCCGTCGGGCCTGACGCGATCATATCTGTTCCGATTTACAAACAGTACATCGACGCAAAGCACGCCGACGGGGAGCGCCTGATCGAGGTGGACCAGCCGGCCGGCCACCTCCTCGACGTGCTGCCACGGGCGTTCCAGATCACCGTCTCGCGCCACGAGAATCTCGACGACCTCGAGGTCAACGGTGCGTCGTACCACGCGGTCGACGAGAGCGGTAACCCGGAGCGAACCACCCGGGCGTTCGTCTTCCGCGACGAGTCGTCGGCGACGACCGAGCGAGCACGCGAGATAATCGAGATCGGCAGCTCCGGCTACGAGGAAATCATCGCCGAGGAGCGACACGGGCGCATGGTCATGACCGAGTTCGTCCAGGACTGGGGTACAGGAGGATCCTCCGGGTAGGGAGACGCCGTCACTACTGACTATCGAGTGTGCTCTCTGCAGCCTCGAAGTGTTCCCGCCCGACGGCCACCTCGTCGGCGTACTCCGCGGCCTCGTCCGGCCCGATATCGGCGGCAATCTCGCGGATGGCGCGCATCGAGGCTTCCCGGACCAGCGCCTCGAGTTCGGCACCGGAGTAGCCCGCGGTGTCGGCAGCCACCCTGTCGAGGTCGACGTCGTCGCCCAGCGGCGTCCCGCGGGTGTGGACCGCAAGGATCTCCCGGCGCGCGGACTCGTCGGGGTTGGGCACCTCGATGTGCTGTTCGAGCCGGCCAGGCCGCAGCAGCGCCGGATCGACGCTTCCCTTGCGGTTGGTCGCCGCGAGCACGACCAGCTTCGGGTGCTCGGCCGCCCTGTCCATCTCTGTCAGCAGCTGCGAGACAACACGCTCGGTCACCTCGTGGCCCTCGCCGCGGTTGCTCGCCAGGGCGTCGAGCTCGTCGAGGAAGACAATCGCCGGGGCGGTCTGGCGGGCTCTATCGAACAGCTCGCGGATCGCCTTCTCCGACTCGCCGACGTAGCGGTCCAGTACCTCCGGCCCGGCGACCTGGACGAAGTTGACGCCGCTCTCGCCGGCGATCGCCTCCGCCAGAAGGGTCTTGCCGGTGCCGGGTGGGCCATAGAGGAGGACGCCGCTGGGCGGGTCGGTCCCCGCCGCGTCGAACAGCGGGCCGTAGGACAGCGGCCACTCGACGGCCTCTCGAAGCCGGCGCTTGGTGTCGTCGAGCCCGCCGACGTCCGCGAACGTCCGTCCCGGGGACTCGGCGACGTACTCGCGCATCGCCGAGGGCTCGACGCCGGTGAGCGCCTCCTCGAAGTCGGCCGTCGTGATGGTCGTCTCCTCGGCGCTGGTCTCGTCGCGGCGCCGGAGCGCGGCCATGCCGGCCTCGCGGGTCAGCGAGTCGATGTCGGCGCCGACGAACCCGTGTGTGCGGGCGGCCAGGTCGTCGAGGTCGACGTCCTCGGCGAGCGGCATGTCGCGGGTGTGGACGTCGATGATCTCCCGGCGGCCCTGCTCGTCGGGGACGCCGATCT
>PXQK01000158.1 GCA_003022085.1 Halobacteriales archaeon QH_10_65_19
GGTCACGCGAGCGGAGCGAGCGGGACAACGGACGTCGCAGCCCGCGCAGCGAAGCGAGCAGGACCGTCTTCCGGTACCCCCGAGTCGAGCGATCGGGGGCTTCCCCGTCACGAATCCTCAATTCCTTTCACGAATCACTATAGTCTCCCTCTGGTAAAGAGTCACGCACGACCCTATGACGGCGTTGCGACCGTCACGCTAGACGACCCGGAGAGCCGGAACGCCTTCGACCTCGGGACCGCCGACGAGCTGATCGACGCGGCGACGACGCTCGGAACCGACCCTGACGTCCGCTGTATCGTGTTGACCCACACCAGCGAGTTCTTCGGCACCGGTGCCGATCTGACACAGCTCTCGGGAGACGAGAGCGACGCGCCCACGATCCGGCGGCTTGCCGGCCGGTTGCACGAGGCCGTCGTCGGGTTCCACCAGGTGCCGACACCCGTGGTCGGAGGGATCGACGGCGTCGCCGCCGGCGCGGGGTTCGGGCTGGCACTGATTCCGGACCTGCTGCTGTTGAGCGAAGACGCCCGTCTCGAGTTCGCGTACCCGCGGATCGGCCTCACTGGCGACTGTGGCTCGACGTTTTTCCTGCCGCGGCTCGTCGGCCTCCGGACGGCAAAGGAGATCGCCCTACTGGACGAGCCCATCGACGCCGAGCGTGCCACAGACTTGGGGCTCGCGACCGAGGTTGTGCCAGCCGAGGCGTTCGACGACCGTCTGGCGGAACTCGCGGGCGACCTCGCCGCGGGACCGACAGCCGCGCTCGGGAACACTTCGCGGCTGCTGACCGAGAGCTTCGACCGGAGCCTCGAATCACAGCTTGCTGCCGAAACCGACAGTATCGGGCGGGCAACGGAGACGACCGACTACGAACGCGGGTACGCGGCCTTCTTCGGCGACGACGAGCCGGAGTTCGTCGGCGAGTAAAATCGAACGACGGGAGCCCGGAGGAAGGCGATATATGGTAACTAATAAGATGGCGTCGGCGCCAGGTGCAAACAGAAGGCGAATGAACTTCACCGAGGATCCCTCACACAGTCTCATCAGATCGACGGCCGAGAGCATCGCCACGGAGTACGGGCCGGCGTACTGGCGGGAGAAAGAGGCAAACGGCGAGTTCGCCGAGGGGTTCTGGGACGAACTCGCAGCGGCGGACTTCCACGGCCTCCTGATCCCCGAGGAGTACGGCGGCGCAGACATGGGCATGCAGGAGATGGGGATCGCGATGGAGACTCTCTGTGCGGAGGGCTGTGGGATGGCCGGCACCTGGTACCTTGTGCTGACCGCCGGCATGGCCGCCGTCGGGATCAAAGAGCACGGCACCGAGGCGCAAAAGGAGACATACCTCCCCGACATCGCGGCGGGGAAGCGGAACTTCTCGATCGGCATCACCGAGCCGCGGGCGGGGACGAACACACTTAACGTCGAGACCCGCGCCGAGAAGGACACCTCCGAGCAGAGCTCGGCGAGCCCTGCTGGGCCGGAGGCTTCGCAGGACGGCGACGAGTACGTGCTCAACGGCGAGAAAGCCTGGATCACCTTCTCGGATCGGGCAGACAACATGATCCTCGTGACGCGGACGACACCCCGGGAGGAGGCCGACGGACGGACCGACGGGATCAGCCTCTTCATCCTCGACATGGACGATCCCGGGATCGAGGTGTCGCCGATCCCGAAACACGCGATCAACTACTCGAAGTCCTGCGAGGTGTTCATCGAGGACGTCCGCGTCCCTGCGGAGAACATCCTGGGCGAGGAAGACGGGGGCTGGTGGCCGCTCGTAGACATGCTCAACCCCGAACGGATCGGCTTCGCCGCCGCGGGCACCGGCATCGGGAAGCTGGCTGCCGACGCCGCCATCGAGTACGCGAACGACCGCGAGGTGTTCGGGACACCGATCGGCACCCACCAGGCAGTGTCGTTCCCAGTCACAAAGCCCTACGCCCGCATGGAGACAGCAGCGCTGATGCGAGACAAGGCCGCCTGGCTGTACGACCAGGGCGAGGACTGTGGCTACGAGACCAACGTCGCGAAGGCAACCGCCGTCGAGGCGGGGATCGAGGCGGTCAAGCAGTCAATGCAGGCGTTCGGCGGCTGGGGATACGCAAAGGAGTACGACGTCGAGCGCTGGTGGCGCGAGATCAATCTCACGCGGCTGGCGCCCGTCACCCAGCAGATGGCGTACAACCACATCAGCCAGCAGCTCGGATTTCCGAGGTCGTACTAGAATGTTCGACAAACTACTCGTCGCAAACAGGGGAGAGATCGCTGTTCGCGTCATGGCCGCTTGCGAGGAACTGGGAATCGACACCGTCGCCATCTACAGCGACGCGGACCGCGACGCCGGCCACGTCGCCTACGCCGACGAGGCGTACAACGTCGGCCCGGCGCCAGCCAGCGAGTCGTACCTCGACCAGGAGACCATCGTCGAGACCGCACAGGAGGCGGGCGCCGACGCCATCCACCCCGGCTACGGCTTCCTCGCGGAGAACGCCGGATTCGCCCGTCTGATCGAGGAGGCCGAGGGGCTGACGTGGGTCGGCCCGCCGAGCGACGCGATGGAACAACTCGGCGAGAAGACCCGGGCCCGCCGGGCCATGCAGGCGGCCGACGTCTCCGTAGTGCCGGGGACGACCGAGCCGGTCGAGACAGCCGCGGAGGTCCGCGAGATCGGCGAGAAGTTCGGCTACCCCGTCGCAATCAAGGCGGAGGGCGGCGGCGGCGGCCGCGGGATGCAGATCGTCCACGATCCCGACGGTGTCGAGGACGCCCTGGAAACCGCGAAACGCGAAGGCAAGGCGTACTTCGACAACGACTCGGTGTACGTCGAAAAGTACCTGGAGGCACCGAAACACATCGAGGTCCAGATCCTCGCCGACGAACACGGCAACGTCAGGCACCTCGGCGAGCGTGACTGCTCGCTGCAGCGCCGCCACCAGAAGCTGATCGAGGAGGCACCGAGTCCGGTGCTCGACGAGGACCTGCGTGGGCAGATCGGCGACGCCGCCCGCCGCGGGGTGCGGGAGGCCGGCTACACCAACGCCGGTACCGTGGAGTTTCTCGTCGAAGATGGAGAGTTCTACTTCATGGAGGTCAACACGCGGATCCAGGTCGAACACACCGCCACCGAGGAGGTGACGGGAGTCGATGTCGTCCGCTGGCAGATCCGGGTCGCCGCCGGCGAGGAGCTGGATTTCCCGCAGGACGACGTCGAGATCGAGGGCCACGCGATCGAGTACCGGATCAACGCGGAGAACCCCGCCGAGGAGTTCGCGCCAACGCCGGGCCCGCTGGAGACGTACGATCCGCCGGGCAGCATCGGCGTCCGCCTCGATCACGCCGTAAACCAGGGTGACGAGATCGGCGGCGACTACGACTCGATGATCGCCAAACTCATCGTGGCCGCCGAGGACCGGGAGCGCTGCATCGAGCGCTCGAAACGCGCGCTCGAACACTTCGAGGTCGAGGGCGTCCACACGACGATCCCGTTCCACCGCCTGATGCTCACCGACGAGGCGTTCGTCGACGGCACGCACACGACGAAGTATCTCGACCAGGAACTCGACGAGGAGCGGATCGCCGAGGCGGTCGACCACTGGGGCAGTGAGCCCGTCGCCGGGGGAAGCGAGGCACCCGGTACCCACGAGGTCACGGTTGAGGTCGACGGCGAACGGTTCGACGTCGTGCTCGAAGACGTGCCCCAGGGGAGGGGGAGTGCCGCCAGCACCGGGGCCACGGAGGCAGAGACCGGGACTGCCGGCGGCGATGACGGATCGGACGCCGGGAGCACGAGCAGTTCGGGTGACGGGGCAGCGCCCGGCGACGGGGCTGTTTCGAGGGACGCTGACGAGGCCGTCACCGCAGACATGCAGGGGACGGTCCTCTCGGTCGAGGTGACACAGGGCAACGAGGTGACGCAGGACGATGTCATCTGCGTGCTTGAGGCGATGAAGATGGAAAACGATGTGCTCGCGCCCCGGAACGGGACCGTCGCCAGCATTCAGGTCGCGTCCGGCGACACAGTCGACACGGGTGACACCCTGATTGTCTTGGAGTGATACCATGAGAGTGCGCGTCCCGGACGACACGACAGAGGAACAGGCGCAGGTCATCGGCGAGGCGCTCGCCGAGCAGTATTACGACGACGTCACGGTGCTGGTCAACGGCGAGAAACTCATCGAGGTCCCGTACCACGGCCCTGGCCACGTCTCTGGACCCGACCCGGAGATGGGGTCGACCGAGCGCGAACAGCGGCTGTGGGAAGAGATCGCCGAGATCCACGAGGGCGGGCCGGAAAAGTACAAAGAACAGCTTCCGGAGCAGGGCAAACGGTTCGTCAGGGACCGCATCGATCTGTGGTTCAATCCCGAGCAGGGCTCGGCAGGCAGCCAGACGCAGTCTGGCAGTAACGACGGGTTCCTGTTCGAGGATGGCACGTTTGCCGAGTTCGACGCCGACGATACACTGCCCGCCGACGGGCTCATCACGGGTGGCGCGGAGTTCGAGGGTCGGGACCTCCACTTCATGGCCAACGACTACACCGTCAAGCGGGGCAGTATGGCGGCCAAGGGTGTCGAAAAGTTCCTCCGGATGCAGCAGCGGGCCCTGAAGACCGGGCGCCCGGTGCTGTACCTGATGGACTCCTCCGGTGGGCGGATCGACCAGCAGACGGGCTTTTTTGCCAACCGCGAGGGAATCGGAAAGTACTACTACAACCACTCGATGCTCTCGGGGCGCGTGCCACAGATCTGCGTTCTCTACGGCCCGTGTATCGCCGGTGCCGCATACACCCCGGTGTTCGCCGACTTTACGATCATGGTCCGGGAGATGTCGGCGATGGCGATCGCCAGCCCCCGGATGGTCCAGATGGTCACCGGCGAGGACATCTCGATGGAGGATCTCGGCGGTCCGGACGTCCACTCACGACACTCCGGGAGCGCCGACCTCGTCGCGGACAACGAGGAACACGCCCGCGAGTTAGTCGCGACCCTCGTCAGCTACCTTCCGGACAACAGCGACGAGAAACCGCCACAGACCGAGGGGGAAAGTCCGGGGACATCGCCGAAAGATATCGACAGCATCGTTCCACAGGCACCCAACCGCGGCTACGACATGACAGACCTCATCGACTGCGTGGTCGACGCCGGGTCGTGGTTCGAACTCCAGCCGGAGTTCGGTCAGGAGATACTCACCGGGTTCGCGCGAATCGACGGCCGGCCCGTGGGGATTGTGGCGAACCAACCCGCTGCGCGCGCCGGCGCAATCTTCCCCGACGCCGCACAGAAGGCCGCGGAGTTCATCTGGACGTGTGACGCGTTCAACGTCCCCCTTCTCTACCTCTGTGACACGCCGGGGTTCATGGCCGGCTCCGGGGTCGAGAAGGACGCCATTCTGGAGAAGGGCAAGAAGATGATCTACGCGACCTCCTCCGCGACAGTCCCGAAACAGTGTGTCGTGGTCCGGAAGGCCTACGGTGCCGGCATCTACGCGATGTCCGGGCCGGCCTACGACCCCGAGTCGACGATTGCGCTGCCCTCGGGCGAGATCGCCATTATGGGGCCGGAGGCGGCGATCAACGCGGTGTACGCCCGGAAGCTCGCGGAAATCGAGGACGATGCGGAACGCGAACAAAGAGAGCAGGAACTGCGCGAGGAGTACCGCGAGGACATTGACGTCCGCCGGATGGCCAGCGAGGTCGTCATCGATGAGGTCGTCCCGCCGAGCACGCTCCGCGAGGAACTCGAAAACCGCTTCGCGTTCTATGAAACCGTCGAGAAGGACCTCCCCGACAAGAAACACGGAACCATCCTGTAGCCGCCGTGACTATCCCGGAACCGCCGGACGAGAGTCAAAACTCGCTTTGAGCTACCTGTCGTGCCGTTTCCGCGGGAAGCGTGGCTGACTGGGTAACTCAAAATTGCTTTTGAGTCATCACGGTGTTTTATTGGGTCGCGAACCAAGTTGTCGTATCAGCCATCCATGTCCCGACTGCTTCCCACGAGCACCGACCCGTCGGTCGACGGGGGCGGTGACCCATCAGTCATGTACGTCGACAGCGAACAAACACGGAATGTGATCTCGACGCTTTCCTCGGACACGGCCTACGAAATCTTCCAGCAGCTGAACGAGCAGCCCCTGACTCCCTCCGAGATCGCCGACAGAGTCGACCTCTCGGTCCAGAACGCAAGCTACCACCTTGCGAACCTGGAGGAGGCGAACCTCGTCGAGGTGATCGACACCTGCTACTCGGAGAAGGGGCGGGAGATGGATATCTACGCCGTCACGAGCGAGCCGAAGATACTCATCCTGGGAAGCGAGGACGATCAGACGAGCGTCCAGCGGGCGTTCAGCCAGCTTGCTGGCGCTATGGGCGCCTCAGCCGTCCTGATTGCGGCCTGGCAGTCGGTCTCCGGCCTTGCAGAAACACTGTTGGGCTCCTGATGGAGCCGTGCGGAGTGGGTCTTTTGTTTTACGCGTTCGATGGAGCCTCGAAGGCGCCGCTGACGTACTGGTGGACGAACACGCCGGAGTAGAGGATGGTCACAGCCATGTCGAAGGCGAGCCGAACGCCACCGGCGAACGAGAGGCCGAACGATCGGAGTACGACTGTCGTCTCACCGTACCGGAGCGAGAGCGCGATCGGGCTTCCGGGGTCGGCCAGCCGCGTGTCGAGCGCGACGCCCACCCCGAGGAGCAGTGCGAACCCGCTGAGGACGAGAAACACCTTGCGCCTGTGGAGGCTCGTGAGCCGCCAGCTGGCTCGGAGCGACCCGGCGGGACCGTAGCCGCCGACGAAGCAGGCCTCCGGGACGAACCAGAACTTCAACAGGAGGTAGACGACGCTCGCCGCGACGGCCAGAAGGACCACGACGTCGGTGGCGAAGGTGCTCACGCCGGCCGTCTCGAGCGCGACGCGGGCTGGCTGGGAGAGCACTCTCGCGACGAACAGCCCGACGGAGACGAGCAACGCGACCACGAGGATGGCCGCGCCAACGAACGCCGGAAACCGGCGGAGAACGGTCCGGAGAGCGTCGGCAGCGGAGGGCTCTCGGTGGGCAAGCACGTCGCGGCCGACTACGCCGATGTATCCCCGACCGGCGAAGACACCGGCGACCCCGACGATAGCCCCCGCGAGCGCGAACTCCCCGAGACCGAGCACCACGAACAGCTGGAGGAATGCCACCCCCAGAAAGACGAGCGGGATCGAGGGGCGGTCGATCACGATCCGGGTGCTCCAGCGGAGCATCCCCGCCACCGACCGCCGGAGCGCCTCGCCGTCGACCTGCTGGCAGCGAACACAGCCACACCCCTCGGTGTCCGTTCTGAGCTTAACCATCTGTCGGGGGACACCACCTATCTGTGCCGTATGCTTGTGGCCCGCGACCGGCCGCAGCGATCCGACCTTGGAGGCACATTCCGTTCGTACTCACTCGCGCGACAACGGTGATCGTTACGTATATCTGTCTGTCATGTCCATCGGTTCGGCGCACTACCGAAAGGGGTCCGGTGGCCCCGGCGAGATGTTGTCGGGCCACGTGGCAGTTCCTGTAGAATCGGAGTCACAGCCGACGGAGTCGGCGATACCGGTGAGCGCATCGACGTCCGGGAGTCCGCTCACGCGGTACGAGAGGTCGCCACAGTCCCAAGCCAGGCTCGTCCGACCATCGACCGACAGCAGCGTGCCGTCGACGTCCCCGACGTTACTGTCAACGATGCGGTCGCCGTCGGCCCGGAGCGTCCGCTCCGAGACGCGGACCGTGATCGTCTGCGCGCCCCGTGTGTATGTCAGCGTCACGCCCTGATCACCGTCGAACGTCTGGACCATCGCCTCCTCGAGTTCGTACCCCGACGGCAGCACTGGCTCCGGAACCGTGAACTCGACGGCACTCGCTGCCGACTCCACACTGGGGTAGGTCTCCATCTCGGGCACTGTCGGGTCAGTCACGTTGGCCCGCTCGGGCGGGTCAAAATCGAACGCTTCCTCCTCGTCGATGTCGGCACCGACCGTGAGTTCGTGGTACTTTTGGATGTTCGATCCAACCACATTCCCCTCCTCGTCAGTCCACTCGACCTCCTGTTTGACCGGGTAAGTGGTCTCTTTGTCGATCCACAGCGTCTCCCGTGTCACGAACCACCGCTCGTCGCGCGCCTCCTCGAGCTCGAACTCGTAGTCCGTGTTTCCGGCCTGGACGTCGAGTGACAGCTTGATCGCCGTGTCGTCCGGCGGAGTGAGTTCGACGACGTGTGTCTCCCGGTCCTCGACCGTCTCGGTTCTGACATAGGTCGCCTCGTACTGGTCGAGCAGTTCGCGAGTGTGCCTGTGGAACGTCTGTGTCCTGTCGTCCACCTGTCGGTCGGCGTCCACCCGAACGGCACGCTGCTCGTCCTGGAAGTACCGCCACATCGTGGATTCGTTGATGACGGTCAGGTCGCTCCGCGAGTCGGCCTCGACTGCCTCCAGTACCTCGATTCTTGAGTGACCCGGCGGCTGTCTGGTGACGGCGACAGTTGCCATCTCGAACTGGTCGTCCCGCTGGAACACCTCCGTTCGGACCCCCTTGATGGGCTCGCTGTCTCTCGAGTCGACGGCCTTCTGGACCAGCCGCTCTGGATCCGGCTCGTCGGCAGTCGAACTCCCGCCGAGGCCCAGGGACGCAGCGAGCAACAGCCCGGAAAGCAGGAGTACCGCGACGAACTGGAGGCGCTCCGACCCCATGTTCTCGTGTTAGCCAATCTCGTACATAAAAGGTTATGATCGACCGACATGACGCACGGCACCTGCCGACGGTCGATCCCGGTATCGGAGAGCTGTCAGTCGGCGTGGCGTCCAGCAAACCACTCGGCAAACTTCGCCAGCGCACGGCCGCGGTGGGAGATCGCGTTCTTCTCGGCAGTGCTCATCTCCGCGAACGTCTCCCCGTCGTACTCGAAGATCGGGTCGTAACCGAACCCGCCGTCCCCACGCGGGGCGACGATCCGCCCGGGGACGATCCCCTCGAAGAGACGGACCGACAGCGTCTCGTCGTCGGCGACCTGCTCGTCTGTGGTCGCGCTCGCACGCTCCGCTGCGTCGATGTCGTCTCCGCGACGGTCGGTGTCGACCGGTTCCGGCGTCGCCTCGAACGGTTCGCCGTCGCAGTAGGCGATCACGCCCCTGAACGACGCGCTCCGGTCGTCCTCCTCGGCGACGAGTTCCCAGACGCGCTCGATCCCGAGCGTCTCTTCGACGTACGAGGAGTACGGGCCGGGGAACCCAGACAGGGCGTCGACCGTAAGCCCGGAGTCGTCGACGATGACCGGATCACCGACGTGGCGGTACGCCGCACGTGCGCCGTGAGCGGCCACCGTCGCGAGGTCGTCGGCCTGCCGCTCGGGGTAGTCGAAGGCGAACTGTTCGACCTGGTCGTCGAGATACTCCCGCGCCTCGTCGACCTTCCCGTCGTTCGTGGTGACGAACCAGACCATGCCGGTGCTGGGTGTGGCCCGAGAAAATACCCATCGGTTCGCCACAGACGACACTCCGGAGTTGGAAGAGAGCCCTCGAAAACACCCTCACCCGTCCGTTTTAGGCGGCCCGGGTCGCCGGATCGGTCAGCCACCGTCCAGCCCCGCGAGCAGTTCCTCGACGTGTCGTTTTCCCAGCGCGATCGTGTCGTAGTCCTCGGTCCCGACCTCGAGGGTCCCGGTGCCCGACCAGCCGACCTCCGCCAGCGCCGCGAGCGTCGGTCCGAACTCGATGTGGCCCATCCCGACGGGCAGGTGTTCGTCGCCGCTCCGTGTGTCGACGAGGTGGAGGTGGTCGATCCGGGCCGCGTGTTCGCGGCAGAACGCCGCCATCTCGGCCTCGGAGAGGCCCGCCAGCATCGCGTGGCTGGTGTCGAACGTCATCGACGCCGACGGGTACCGCTCCAGCAGCGCGGGGAACGCGGTCGCGTCGTAGTACGAGGAGACGATGTTCTCGAGACACGGCGTGAGTCCGCGGTCCCGGGCCGCCGGCACCAGGTCGTCGAGGGCCGCGTGGACGAACTCGCGGCAGTCTGACTCGCTCCATCCGAGGTCCCACGCGCCCGAGGACGGGTGGAACACGACGGTCTCGGCCCCGAGGTCCGCTGCCAGGTCCATCCCCGCCTCAAGTTCGCGGACGATACCCTCACGGACCGGTGTGAACGGGGAGCCAGGATCGATCGCAAAGGGGAGATGGACAGCGATACCGACGCCGGTGTTGTCGAGTGTCCCGCGCATCGCACCCTCCCGACCGGCGATCTCCTCCCGGGCGTAGGGTCCGTCGAGCAGCAGCTCGACAAAGTCGAACCCCTCCGCGTCGGCCCACCGGACTGCCTCCGCGAACGGCATCCCGAGGCCGAGCGTGAACCCGAGGTCGAGGTCGATCCCGCTGCCGGAGGTGGCGTCGCTCGCTCTCATGGACTGACGACCACTGCGCCGGCGGTAAAAGTGGTTGTGGTTTAGCGCAGCAAGCGAAGCGCTGCTTTCAGGGCCACGTCACAGCAATCCGTATCAGAGCGGCGTTCCGCCCTCTCCGGACTGGCTCGCGTCGGCGAGCAGCGACGAGATCGGCGGCTCGTAGTCGTAGCCGGGGACGATACCCTCGACGTAGGTTCCCTCCACGTACTCGGCGAACGTTTTCGCGATCTCGACGGCCCGCGTCGGGTTGCCCCAGGTGAAGATGTACTCGATCCGGAGTTCCTCGCCGACCGCTTCGACGCCGAAGCCGTCGAGGTCGACACGGGACCGCGTCGCCTTCGGCGCTTCCTCCAGCCGACGGGTCAGTGTCTCCTGCCAGCTCTCGGCCAGTACTTCGCCGATATCTTCTTCGGTTGCGGCGTCGAGCGTGGGGACGCACACGGTGACTGTGTATCTGGCTTTCGCTCCCTCCGTGACTGCCTCTACTGTCGGATCGAAGACGGTCGTGGTGAGGAGGTACCCGCTGTCTGCGGCCTCGAACGCCTCGTGTGCCTCGAACGCCGACGATACGCTCTCCGGGGTGTCGCTGCTCATTACCTGTGGCCTTCGTCTCGGACGACAAAAGCGCCGTGCTCTGCTCTCACGTCCATTCGTCACAGACGACCGTATCAGAGAAAAAATGGAGGATTCCGAAGAGGAAACCCCCGGCTGCAACACGGCTGGGTACCTTCTATCAGTTCCTTACAAACTTCTCCGAAGTACTAACTGCGGTCAACCCGGTAAACAGTCACAATGATCACTGTGAGCAACGCTGAGCGACACCGATAAACCCGATCGGTCCCAAGAACAGATAGGGACGGACGCACCCGATGGCCACCCGGTCGTCCTCTTCGACGGCGTCTGCAACCTCTGTACGACCACAGTGCAGTTTCTCATCCGCCGGGACCCCGAGGGGCTGTTCCGCTTTGCGCCCCTCCAGTCCGACGTGGCCCAGGAGCTACTGGCAGAGCGCGGACTGGCGACGTGGCCCAGGAGCTACTGGCAGAGCGCGGACTGGCGGACCACGACCTGGACTCGATCGTGCTGATCGAGGGCAACGAGACGTACGTCAACTCCGACGCCGCGATCCGGATCGGGGTGCTGCTCGGCGGCGTCTACCGCCTACTCGGGCCCACGAAGTACCTCCCCCGGCTGCTCCGGGACGCCGTCTATAATTTCGTGGCCAGGTACCGCTACCGCGTGTTCGGCAAGCACGACCGGTGTATGATGTCCACCGAGGAGAACAGGAGCCGCTTTCTTGCCGGCGGTCCCGACGGGGGCCCGGCGGGCGAGGACGGCACGACGGCGGCTGTCGAGAGCGACTGATATTTCGGGTGCGCGCGTGGGGAACGGAGGAGATTGACCATCCGCCAGTGAGGCCGGAGGGATTAACCACCCGCCAGCCCGAGGCCCGGTATGCTCTCGTTCATCGGGCTGGGGCTGTACGACGAGCGCTCGATTACCCTCAGGGGACGGGACGCGCTGGGCTCCGCCGACGCTGCCTTCGCGGAGTGGTACACGAGCCGCCTGTCGGGGACGAACATCGAGCGCCTGGAAGCACTCCACGGGATCGAGATCGAGGTCCGGGACCGCGCGGGCGTCGAGCAATACCCGGGGTCGATCTTCGACGCCGCCGCGGACGGTCACGCCGCATTCCTGGCCGCCGGCGACACGATGATATCGACGACCCACGTCGATCTGCGCCTGCGCGCCCACGACCGCGGGATCGACACCCGCGTGATCCACGGCACGACTGCCCAGACCGCCGCGAGTTCGCTCACCGGCCTCCAGAACTACCGCTTTGGCAAGGCCACCACCCTGCCGTTTCCCGAGACCCACGGCGGCGTCCCCGGCAGCGTGATCGAAACGATCGAATCGAACCGCGAGAGCGACCTCCACACGCTCGTGTACCTCGACATCGACGGCGAAAACGAGCGGTTCCTGACCGGCGACCGCGCTGCCGACCTGCTCGGCGACCCGCTTGGCGACCCGCTCGGCGTCGTGGTCGCACAGGCCGGCAG